>NZ_JBLVOL010000047.1:98894-108910 GCF_053543755.1 Achromobacter semiaridum
GCCGCAAAAAGCCGCCCATGCAAAAGGAATGAGTCAGAGCGATGCAACGCTGCCGAAGCCTTCAAATTCGCTGAGTTCTCCGCCGAAACTATCTGGTGAAGCACGTTGCTCGGAAGCAAAATTTTCAAGGCCGGACGCTGCATGCAGGGTGGTGCATTTCATCAGATAACGATGTTGGCGCACGCACGCCCAAGGATAGGCCAGCGTTAGCGACGCGGCGGTGGCGACGAGCCCGGAAGCGACGATCCAGGTATAGACGGCCGGGTCTACCTGACTCTGTAGCCGGTGTCCGCCATCGATGGTGGTTTGCGTAAGCAACTCGTTGCGCACGTAAACGCCGTAATGGACCGACGCAATAAACAGCGCAACATAAAGGTCCATCGCGGCCAGTGGAAGGCTCTCAGGCCCCCAAAGAACGATTGCCAGCAGCCCAGGCAACAGGGCGACGAAGAACAGCACCGCGCTACGGATCAGGCCGCCGTACATCGTGGATACCTTGGGCTGCGTGGTGAACCGCGCGCCACCAAAGCGATAGCCTTCAGAAAGATACTTGCCCAGCATCTTCGAATAGAACGGCGCCAGCAGCCCCAAAGACAGCATGACAAGGATGGGCATCAACATGAACAGCAGTAGCGCGCGGCCGTAGTTGCCCTGGAATTCAAATCTGACGTTGCGCCATGAGGTCATGTGCGCGTTAAAGCGCAGGCCGGCATTAATGGCGGCGGGCATTGCCAGCATCCAGATTAGCCAAAGTACCGGGAAGAGACTTGGGACGAAGTAGCTGATTGCGCTCATGATGCCGATTACGACGATCGCAATGATGCGCCCTTGCAATATTTGCAATGGGCTGGCGTGGTAGTCGAAAGCATGGCCGTCGATGGTCGTATTGCCGAGGAACCACCGTTTGGTGCGGACTTTAGCCCAGGCAGACCAGATGCCCAGGGTGACAACCGTAAGCAAGAGGTTGACGATCCAGATGCCAAAGAACTCGCTAGCCGTACCGTGAAACGCTACCGGCATGGGCTGCAATGCCGGGGAATCGTGCAAAGGACGAACGCTAGCTCCGTCCGTTGGGAAGGCACGTACCGGGCCATGCTGAATCATCGCGTTCTCCGTGGGATGGGATCCGATAAAGCTGGGATCCTATCGAACGAAAATCTCCGGGTACATCTGATGATTCTGAAATTGCTTGACTATCGATGGCACCGCGCCGACGGCACCGGGCCGGCGTCGTGCGACTGGCGACCGGCGGCCGTGCCGTCAAGAGCCGTCTCCAGCCCTACCACTTGCCCGTACTTTGCGACTGCATGGGCGGCACGGCATTGCTGGGGTGCACCGTGTCCACGTACTTCCTGTAGCTGGCGATGTATTCCGGGCTGTTGATGTCCGGCGTGTTGTCGCTATTCCAGTTTTTTTCGACGCCGGATTCGCGCCACGCGGCCAGGTCGCGCATGACATCGTCGCGGCTGAGAGCAACGTTGGGGCCCGGCATGGCGGTGGCGGGCGCGACGGCCTGCTGCGCGTGGGCGGGGCCGGACAGCAGGGTGGCCGCGATCAAGGCGGCGGGGGCAAGGGCGCTGAACAATTGAATCGTCTTCATGATGAATCCTTAATAACGAGAGCGACCCCTCCCTCTCATGGCTTCGGACACATCGTAGGGCCGCATGGGTGCCCACCGCATACCCAAGATTGATTACGCCTGCTCGGGCCGACCGGTCGGCTACCGGAGGCGGGGTGCTACAGCAGCGAGGCCAGCCTGACCAGTTCCGCCTGCCGGCTGCATTCCATCTTGTTGAGCAGGGACGCGACCTGTTTGCGTACCGTCAGCACCGATGATTGGCGCAGCGTGGCGATCTCTTCGACACTGTGGCCGGCGGCCAGGCCCGCCAGCACGGCGGCTTCGGCGTGGGTGATGGCGAACACGGATTCCAGCTTGTCCACGTCGGGCATGGCGAATGCACTTTTGCGGCGCAGGCGGGCCAGCAGCAGGCGGCCGCCGATCAGGCTCAATGAATCGGGCGCGACGCTGATGTCCATCCAATGGAATTCGCCCCAGCCCGTGGTGGTGGCCAGTGACCGGGAATGGCCATCGCGAATGGCGGCGGCGCAATGGGCATCGAACAGACGCTGGCATTTGGAATCGGCATGGCGCAGCTTGCCGCCCTGAACCCGCCAGCCGCGCGCGTCGTCCAGCAGCTGTCGGGCCAGCGCCGACATCTTGTTGACCATGCCGTCCCGGTTGATGAGCAGCACCGCCTCGTTAACTTCCGAGAATGCGCTTTCCACCGACTTCCAACCAATGGACAACGCCTTTTCCCGCTGACCCAACTGGCTTTGCAGCGTGCGGAAGTACTGCCCGAAATTGCCGGACTGCAAGCGTTCGCTGGCCTTGGGGTCAACCGTTGAACGCTGGAACCCGATCGAGGCGTGCAGCACGGCGTTGGATTCGACGATCAGCGACAGAATTTGCGCCATGCGGTGCTTGAGCATGAAGTCGGCGTAGAACTCGGTGCGTTGCAATTGTGAACGGCTGTACATGCGTGCCGTGTCCAGCCACGTGCCGGCCGGCGCATGCCTCGAATCGCGTTCCAGCACGTCGTGACGGTAGTAGTGCCCTTGGTAGTCGGCAAAGCAGGCGTCCGAAAAACCGATCGCGGACAGGTTTGAAAGGTGGTTGCGTGCGTCAAAGACGATCAGCGTGCCGCTGTCGGCGCCTACCAGGTCGCGCGCGGTGCGCAGAATGTCCTGCCAGGGGGGATCCGGATCAGTCAGATGTTGTACGGCTTCCATCGCGCGCGTGAAGACAAGCTGAGGCTCGACCATGGTGCGTCTCCGGGGCTGAATCGCAAAGGCGTTGCTGCGTGCCGCCAGGGGGCGGCTGCGGGCGCGGCTACGGGTGCGGCTACGGGAGCCGGTACGGTGCTGCCTTGCCATCGCGCGGCGGCCATGCGCCGGCGGAAAGCGGATCAGTGCGGGGACGGCGTTGGAGAAAGCAGGGGGGTGCCGTTGGCCCGAGCGGAAATTATGCTCGCGAATTTGTGATCAGTGGGCAAATTCCATAGGCCTGCATGGCCGCCGCCACGCCATGCCTGCACCAACGGTGCAAGCGCACCGGGTCAATTCCATCAACACGCATTCAGCGCGCGTCGGTGGGCGCAAGAATGGCCGCGCGCCAGAGATCCAGGAAGTGGCGCTTTTTCAGCGCATCCAGATACACCAGCAGGCCGACGCCCAACGCCATGGGGCGCACGCCCGCTTCAGCGATGACCGACGCGTTGACGGGCCGCATGCCGGATTGCTTGGCCAGCATCTCTTGCCCACGCGGAGAAAGCAGATAGTCCAGCAGCAATGCGCCCAGGTCGCCGCGCGGCGCCTGCCTGGGAATGATGGCGGACCGCGACAGCATCAGCGTGTAGTCCTGCGGATAGATGATGGCAAGCCTGGCGCCCTGATCGATACGGTGGCGCGTGTAGGATTCCAGCAGGTTGTACGCCAGCGTTACTTCGCCGCGCTCCAGCTTGTCCAGCGCGTCTTCGATGGATTGGTGCGTGGTGACCCCGTTGCGGCCGAACGCGGCCAGCAGTGCGCCGGCCATGCTGTCCAGCCGCGTGTCCTGCGTGGCGGCCAGATAGCCGATGCCGCTGCCTTGCACGTCGTATGTCGATATGCTTTGCGCCAATGGCCGGTCGGGCGCCTGCAACAGGGACAGCAGCTCGCGGCGCGTGTGCGGTGCGCGCGCGGCATCCAGTTTGTCGGTGTTGTAGACCATCACAATTGGGTCCGTGCCGATGCTGAATACCTCGTCGCGCCAATTCGCCCAGGCGGGCAGGGCGCGGGTCTGCGGTGAGACATGGGCTTGGGCGTAGCCGTCGTTCACAAGCTTCGTCTGCAAATCCATGGCGCTGCTGATGATCAGGTCGGGGCCGCGTTTGTTCGGCGCGTCCCGGCTCGCGCGATCCACCGTGTCCTGGTACAGCTGCTGCGTGGATAGCTCGGTGTATTCCAGGCGGATGCCTGGGTTCAACCGGCTAAAGTCCTCCAGCACGCCCTTGAAGACCTGCACGCTGTTGGACGCGTGCAGGACCAGTACCTGCGAGCTATCGGCCGGGCCCAGCGTAAGGCCGTCGCGGCTGACTTCGGCGGCCTGTGTGGCGGTATTGCCCGCGCAAAGCAGCAGCAGGGCAGCCGCGCCAAGCAGCCGTTTGGCCCAATGGCAGGCGCGTGCGTCAAGCATCGCGACGCTCCGCCGGCAAGACGATCACCGCGTCCAGACCGCCGCCCACTCGATTGCTGAGGCTGAGCGTGCCCTGATGAATATCGACGACACGCTTGACGATGGACAGGCCCAGGCCCGCGCCGGGCGTGCGGGGATTGGGGCCACGGGCAAAGCGCTCGAAGGCGGTGTTGGCAAGGGCGGGTGGGATGCCCGGCCCGTGGTCGGCAACGGTGACGCGCCAGCCGCCGCCGTGGTGGTCCAGCGTGATGTCGATGCGGCCGTGGGCAGAGGCGTCGGTGTTGCCGTCGAGGCGGCCCTCAGTGCTGCCCTCGATGCTGCCCTCGGTGCTGCCATCGATGCTGCCCTCGGTGCTGACATCGCCGGCCCCGCCGCGCGTCACGCGCGCATCCCCCAGTCGGGAAGATCCGTGGCGCAGTGCGTTGTCGATCAGGTTCTTGAGCGCTTCGCGCAGCATCAGGCTGTCGCCCATGACGCGCGGTGCCGGGTTTGCACCCGTGGCGGGCAGGTGCAGGCGCACATCGGGAATGGGATCGGCTTGCGGCACGGTGTCGTAGGTGGCCTGGCGCAGCAGCTCGGCAAGGTCCACGGGCTGGAACTGCTTGACGTTGCTGCGATGGATGACGCTGGCGTCACTAAGCAGCTGGTTGACCAGCCGCGACAGCTTTTCAGCGTTGCGCAGCACTGCCAACAGGCTGCGGCGCTGCTCGCCCGGGTCTTCTTCGTCCAGCGCCACTTCCATCTGGGCGTGTAGCGCGGCAAGCGGCGTGCGCAACTGGTGCGCGGCTTCGGCAATGAACAGGCGCAGCGTGTCCAGGTTGTCGGACAGGCGCGCCATGAAGCCGTCCAGCGATTGCACCAGGGTGTCCAGTTCTTCGGGCACGGGCGCGGCGATGGGGTGCAGGTCGGACGCACTGCGGGCGGCCAGTTCCCGTTCGATGCGCTGGATAGGCGACAAGGAGCGCCGTAGCCCCCAATAGGCCAGCGCCAGCGCCGCACCGGTGAACCCGATCAGCGCCAGGGTGCCTTGCCACAGGATGCTGTCGGCCAGCGCGTCGCGCGCTTCGCGCGTTTGCGCCACCTGGATCACGGCGGCCTCGGCGTTGCGCGGGCCGGCGATCTTGCGTTCCATCCACGCGACGCGCACGGGCTCGCCCTGGTAGCGGGACGTGTATAGCTGCGGCGTATCGGCCGTGTCGTTACGCTGGGGCTCGGCGGGCAGGTCGGCATAACCGGAAACCAGCGCGCCGGCTGCGGTCGCAACGCGATAGAACACCCGGTCGCGTGGGGCCTGTTCCAGCAAGGCCAAGGCGGCATAGGGCATGTCCATCTGCCATTCGCCTTGCACCAGTTGCAGGCTATCGGCCATGGACAGGACCGAGGCGCGCAGCAGTTGATCGTAAGTGGTGTCGGCGGTTTGCTGGGCGTAGCCGCGTACCAGCAGGTACAGCACGGCCAGGCCGACGGCGAACAGGCCCAACAGCATGGCAAGCAAGCGGCGGCGGACTGAAATGCGGCCAGGCTGCACGGTCAGTCCTGCTGCGGGCCGGGCAAGGGGCTGTCCGGCGGCGTTGTCGACGTCAGCAGGTAACCCGTGCCGCGCTGTGTTTCGATGCGCAGCGGAGACCCTTCCAGCTTGCGGCGCAGGCGGGCGATGTAGACCTCGATGGCGTTGGGCGCGGCATCGTCATCGAAGGCGAACAGCTTGTTGGCGATCTCTGTTTTGCTGACGGCGCGGTTCATCCCGGCCAACAGGATTTCCAGCAGGCTGTATTCGCGCTTGGGCAGGTCGATGCGCTGTCCGGCCAGCGACACATGGCGCGCGGCGCTGTCGATGACAAGCTCGCCAAAGCGCTGCACGCCGGTGGCCTGGGCGATGGGGCGGCGCAGCAGGGCGCGGCAGCGGGCTTCCAGTTCGCGGAAGTCAAAGGGCTTGGCCAGGTAGTCGTCGGCGCCGGTATCCAGGGCGTGAACCCGGTCTTCGATGTCGATGCGCGCGGTCAGCGCCAGAACGGGCGTTTTGCTGCCACGGTCGCGCAGCCGGTGCAGGATGTCAAAACCCGACATGCGAGGCAGGCCGATGTCCAGGATGACGAGATCGAAGGTTTCGTATTGCAGCACGCCATCGGCGCTGAGCCCGTCGCGTTGAAGGTCCACGGCGTGGCCAAGACGGCGCAACCGGCGGACAAGGGCGTCGGCCAGATCCTCGTCGTCTTCGATTACCAGGATGCGCATCGGCCGATTGTAGCTGCCTGGAGCGAGCCGATTTTCGGGCTTCCCGGGGGTGGGGCGTCGGGTTGAAACAGCGCGCCGGATTTCAAAAAACGACAGGTTCCAGACAGCTTTTATTCCTAGTCTTCGGCTCCTGCTTCCCTTGCTGGAAGCTGCGTCAAACATAACAACGACTAGTCGGAGATACCCCCTCATGCTTCTGACCCTGCTTGGCTTCGGCATGGTGATCACGTTCATGACGCTGATCATGACCAAGCGCCTGTCGCCGTTGGTCGCCCTTATCCTTGTCCCTATTATTTTTGCGTTGCTGGGCGGTTTTGGCGCCGGCATCGACAAGATGATGCTGGACGGTATCCGCAAGATCGCGCCCACGGGCGTGATGCTGATGTTTGCCATCCTGTACTTCGGGGTGATGATCGATGCGGGCCTGTTCGACCCCATCGTCGGCCGCATCCTGCGCGCGGTGAAGGGCGACCCCTTGAAAATCGTGGTGGGCACCACGGTGCTGGCGCTGGTGATCTCGCTGGACGGCGATGGCTCGACCACCTACATGATCGTGGTGGCTTCGATGCTGCCCCTGTATCGCCGTCTGAAGATGAACGCGCTGTCCATGACCTGCCTGGCGATGCTGGCCAGCGGCATCATGAACCTGACGCCGTGGGGCGGGCCGACGGCGCGCGCGGCCAGCGCGCTGCACGTGGACGCGGGGGATATCTTCATCCCGCTGGTGCCGGTGATGGGCGTGGCCATCGTCTCGCTGCTGATGTTGGCGTTCTTCCTGGGCCTGAAGGAACGCCGTCGCCTGGGCGTGCTGTCGCTGCCCGACGGCGCATCGCTGCATGCCGGCTATGACGAGGACGGCCCCAAGAACCTGCCCGAAATCGACGTCGATCACGACCTGCGCCGCCCCAAGCTGCTGTGGGTGAACGCCGGCTTGACGCTGGCGCTGATGGTCAGCCTGGTGATGAACATCCTTCCGCTGCCGGTGCTGTTCATGATTGCGTTCGCGATTGCGCTGATCATCAACTATCCGAACCTGGCCGAACAGCGCCGCCGCGTCGCGCAGCATGCGGGCAACGTGCTGTCGGTGGTGTCGCTGATCTTCGCGGCGGGAATCTTCACGGGAATCCTGTCCGGCACGGGCATGGTGGAAGCCATGTCCCGCAGCCTGCTGGCCGTGATCCCGGACGCGATGGGCCCATACCTGGCGGGCATCACCGCGCTGGTCAGCCTGCCGTTCACGTTTTTCATGTCGAACGATGCCTTCTACTTCGGCGTGCTGCCGATCCTGAGCGAAGCCGCGCAGGGCTATGGCATTTCGGCGGTGGAAATGGCGCGCGCGTCCCTCATCGGCCAGCCGGTGCACTTGCTGAGCCCGCTGGTGCCGTCCACCTACCTGCTGGTGGGCTTGGCCGGCGTGGAATTTGGCGATCACCAGCGCTATGCGCTCAAGTGGGCCACCTTGGTCTGCATGGTGATGCTGGTTGCCGCCCTGGCGTTCGGCCTGTTCCCGCTGATGGGATCGGTTGGTTGAATCGCGGCGCAGGCCGCACGTTGATAAAGGAAGGGTCATGGCTTTGCGTATCGCTTATGTCACCAGCGGAATGGGCCACACGGGCACCGCGATCTGCCAGGCGCTGCATCGCGCTGGCCACCGCGTGGTGGCGGGCTGCGGGCCGCGTTCGTCGCGCCGCGATAGTTGGTTGAAAGAGCAGAAGTCCCTGGGGTATGACTTCGTCGCTTCCGAGGGCGACGCCACGGACTGGGCGTCCACCGAAGCGGCGTTCGACAAGGTGCGGCGCGAAGTCGGCGAGATCGATGTGCTGGTCAACAACGCCGGCTCCACGCTGGACATGCGCTTTCGCCAGATGAGCTATGCCGACTGGTCGGCCGTCTTGCGCAGCAACCTGGACACGCTGTTCAACAGCACCAAGCAGGTGGTGGACAGCATGGTCGACCGGGGCTGGGGACGCGTCATCAACATCGGGTCGGTGGCGGCGGAAAAAGGCCAGATCGGGCAGATCAACACTGCCACGGCCAAAGGCGCGGTGATCGGCTTTACGCGGTCGCTGGCCCAGGAAGTGGCGGCGCGCGGCGTGACGGTAAACCTGGTGTCGCCCGGCTTCATCGCCGACGATACCGTCAAGGCATTTCCCCCGGCGCTGCTGGACCGCATCATCGAAAGCGTGCCCGTCGGCCGGCTTGGCACCGCGCAGGACCTGGCGGGCCTGTGCGCCTGGCTGGCCTCGGACGAGGCCGCCTTCGTAACGGGCGCCAACTACGCCATCAACGGCGGCGTTTATATGAGTTGAGTTGACGTGGGCCCGCGCGCGGGACAGGCCTGGTCGGGCCAGCTTGCAAGTCTGGCCCGGGCGTGCCCGGGTTCAGTGCGTCAAGGCCAGCTGCGCGATGTAGCCCGATCGGCTTTCCCCGGCGGCGCGGGCCTTCGCATCGATTCTGGCCAGGATGCGGCGCGGCAGCGTGATATTGACTCGTTCGATCGTGTCGTCCATCACGGCGGGGTCGATGTCGACAATGGCCCAGACCCACCCCGCGAATTCCGGATTGGCTTGATGAACCGCGATGCTTCCCGGGGGCGGCACGGCGGCGCCAGTGTCCAGTGCTGTTTCGATCCAGAGCTCTATCGCTTCTTTGGCATTTTCGATGGCATCGTCAATGCCCGTGTCGGATGCGGAATAGCAGCCAGGCAGATCCGGTACGACCACGCCCCACGCTTGCGTGTCGCTGCCGGGCTCTATGGCGATCGGGTATTTCATGAGTTTCCTTGGTAAGCCTTGAAGAAACCAAAGGCGCCAGCCGTAGCGCCGCGAGCGGTCTGCTTCAGTCCTGCCTGCGTCAGCAGCTTGGCGACCAAGCCGATTCCCGAATCCTTTTTCGGATGGGGCACGCTGATATGTCCGGGCTTTTGCGGGTGGACATAAATGTGATGCGAGCCTCTCGCGTTGCGGTAGACCGAACCCGCCAGGCGGAGCTGTCTGATGATTTCGCGGCTGTCCATGATGTGTACCATACACATCGGAAAGTTGAAAAGGCCGCCAACTGGGACAAACAGGTCCTGGTGTGATGACAGCCCTATGCCAAAATGCACGCCGTTCAACAGTTCAACAGGAGCGGTTCATGCGGCGTATGGGGTGGGCAGTGGCGGGGGTTTTTGTATTGGCGGGGCTTGCCGGTTGTGGCAAGAAGAACGAGTACCCCGAAGGCATACGCCTTGTGACCTATAGCTCGTGCGTGGAAGGCTTCAAGAAAAGCGCCGGGGCGTTGCCAGATGTGGACGCGCGTTCGGCGGCGTATTGCAGCTGCGTGCTGGACGGCTTGCAGAAGTCGGTGCCGCTCAACGACTACACCGCGTATGACCGGATGCTGGTCACGAACGAAAAAGGTCCCGAGCGTGACCGCATCGAAAAGCTGGTCAATAGCGTGGTCAATATGTGCGTGGAAACGCAGATCAAGAAGTAAGCCCGGCAAGCCGGGCAGGGCGTTTGCCGGCCGGGCGGCCGGCGATCCGGCGGCCGGCGATCCGGCGACC
>NZ_JBLVOL010000048.1:0-14368 GCF_053543755.1 Achromobacter semiaridum
GCGGAAGTCGGTCACGTACCAGCCGGAGCCTTTCAGCTGGAATCCAGCCGCGGTCACCTGCTTGGAGAACGTGCTTTGGCCGCATTCGGGGCAAACCGAAAGGGGCGCATCGGAAATCTTCTGCAAGACGTCTTTGGCATGGCCGCAGGCGCTGCACTTATAAGCGTAGATGGGCATCAGGGGCTCCGAGGCACACGCCCGGAAAATCAAAGCCGTCAAACGCCAGACACAAGGTGGTCAGGAGCGACGGGGGGGCTAGGCCGGAAAAAATTCGGGGAAAGTCTTGAATTTTAGCGGTTTTTCGGAAACCCTCGGTGTCCGGTGCCGCCCCGGGGGGCCGAGGCGGCGCCCCGGGGCGCCCGGCCCCGGCGTTGCCGGGCTTTTCTAGACCGGCAGCAGGAACATGATGGCGGCGATCAGCGTCGGCCCCAAGGCGGACAGAAACAGCCGCCCCGACGATATCGTGCCATCGGGGAAGTGGTTTTTCAGAATGGCGAAACCGGCCGGGTTCGGCGCGTTGGCAATCACCGTCAGGCCACCGCCCGTCACCGCGCCGGCCACTAGCATGTAGCGCCAGGCTTCGTTGGTACCTTCGACCAGCGACCCCAGGTAGGTCAGCGCGGCGTTATCGGTAATGGCGGTCAGCGCCGTTGCGCCCCAGAACAGCACGAACGGCTGCAAGCCGCCCAGCAGATCCTGCAACCACCACTTTTGCAAACCGCCCAGCACGACCAGGCCGGCCAGGAAGAAGCCCACCATCAGGCCTTCCTTGATCAACAGGCGGTTCTGATGGCGCTTGTAGGCTTCGGAAAAGCCGATGAACATCATCAGCAGGCCCATGAAAATGGCCGGATGATGCGCGGTGAGCACCACGGCCACCAGGAAAACCAGATGCACGGCGATAACCAGCATCGGCACCGGCGGTCGGGAATCCGACCCCTGTGCGCCGTCGACACCGCCGCCCGTGCCCACCGAGCGGTCCATCAGCGCCTTGCGGCAGATAAACGTCAACAAGCCGGCGTTCAAGCACACGGCCACCGCCGCGCGCCAGCCGAAGTGCTGCGCCATGAACGCGGAATCCCAGCCGAAGGTGGACGCCACCATCAGCACCGGCGGCGCCGCGTAGGCGGTCAGCACCCCGCCGATCGACACGTTCACGAACAGCACGCCCAAAGTCAGGTATTTGAAGCCGGCGCGCCCGCTCGTGCGGAAATAGGCGTCGCGCAGCAGGATTGCCGCCAGCGTCATCGCGGCGGGCTCGGTGATGAAAGAGCCGCCCAGCGGCACCAGCGCCATCACCACGAAGAAGGTGGCCAGTTCGCGCGGCAGGGGCAGCACACGCGCCACGACGCGCACCAGCAAGCCCACCAATTCCAGGATGGGCCGGCTGGCGGCCACCACCATGATGACGAAAACGAACAGCGGCTCGGTGAAGTTGCGCGTGTCCATGTAGCTGACGGCGCTGGCCGGACCGGTCAGCGCGGCCATCGCGACGATCAGCGCAAACGCCCAGACGCCGAACACCGCTTCAACTTCGGCGAACAAATGCCAGATGCCGGCATGCGGCCCGCCGCGATGCGCAAGGCGCGCAAAAACGGGAACGGAAAACGTATGAAGAACCGCCACCGCGAACAGGATGGTGGCAATGACTTCAATGGGCTGGGGCATAAGAGGGACTTCCGAAATAGGGAATCACGCAACGGAAAAACCCGCGATGCGGGGCGCAAACCACGCGCGACGCAATCGCGATCCGGCGCTGCTTGCCGAACAAGGCAGGCAATATAACGCAGCCCTATTTCCGTGTAACGCAGGGTCTACACCAAGTGACGCCCCAAGACGCGCCGCTGCCCGGGCCCCTTTCTAGCTGATCGGCGCCGGCGGCTCCGCGCCCTGTTGCGCGGCCTTCATCTCCATCAGCAAGCTGTGCAGCATCTCGGTGGACAGGCCGTGCAACACCAGTCGATAGCCCGCCCGCAAGGTCGACATCGGCACCAGCGGATGGCTGTTGTTGACCAGGATCAGGTGCTGCGGCGCGCCCAGCAATTTGGCCGCGTAGATGCCGATGGTCTCGTCCAGCTGCAACGAATTGGCGGCGCGCCAGAAATCGTTGTCGGTCAACATCAGCTGGTACAGCGGCGTGAACAGTTCGATGGCGCTTTGCAGGTCCAGGAAGTTCAGCCTGCCTTGCGGCATGTCTTCCAGCTTCAGCGGTGGGTCCTCGATCATCGAGAAATCGACCGACTTGGGCGCGTGCATTTCCACGCCTGCCTCGCGCAGCGCCTGGTTCAGGCGAATCACGAAGTTAAACAGGTTCAGGTCGTGCTTGACGAAGAGTTCGTCCTTCAGGTCGTCAATGTCCAACGGCTTGAGCGGCGTGGTCGTTATCGGCACCGGCGAGTTCGCGCCGATGAACGCCAGCGCCTGCGCGCCCAGGTGAAAGTGCCGCAGAATCAGCCAGTTGGCCTCGGGCGACACAAAGCGCTTCAGGCCCCAGGCCAGGATGCGATGCAGCAGCCGGGAATGCGACCAGCGGCGCGGCAAAAAGGTCTTCACCACCTGGATCACGATGATGAAGGCGCGCGCCAGTGGACGCAGGAACGGCAGCAGGTACTGACGCGACGCGCAGCTGGAATCGGTCAGCCAGGCCTTTTTGACCTTGTCCGGCAGCGGTGTGCTGCGGTCCAGGTACAAGGCCAGCCAAGGGCTGGGGTCGGCCGGATCGTGCGCCTTGGCCAGGAATTCGGGTTCCTTGCTCATGCGGCGTCACCTTCCATGACATGGTGGAACTGCATCAGGTACAGCGCGGCGGTGCGGCGGGCGGTGTCCACGATGCGCTGCTCGGCGCGGCCGTCTTCGTCGCAGTCCAGAGCCAGTTCCACCGCCGACAGCCAGCGCGCCAGATGGTGCTCGTCGTTGTGGCCGTGGTATTCAAGAAAGCGGAAGGCGTCGGGCGGCAGCGTCAGGCTGGCCTTGAGCAAGGGCAATAGCGCCGGCACGATGCGCTGGCCCGTGCCTTCGATGATGTAGATGGCGCCCAGCAGTCCGATCGGATCACGCGTGGCGGCCAGGCCGTGCAGATAGGCGTTCAGCGCTTCGCCGCCGGGGTTGCGGCGCAAGCTGTCGATGTTGTCCACCGTGCCGCCCGCCGTGCGGTAGTCCTGAAACAGGATCTGGAAATCGTTCTGCTCTTCGCCGGCGTGCATGTCGATCAGCGCGGCCAGCGGCGCGTATTGCTCGGTCAGCGAAGCCGCGCCCTCGCGCATCCACTTGCTGCCTTCGCGCACCTGGGGAATCCAGTTTTCCATCCAGTTCAGATAATCGCCCGTCTGGAATTCCCGGCGGCGCAAGCGGCGCACCACCGGCGTGCGCCACACGCGCGAACGGTAGTCGTGCCAGATGGCGGCCAGCTCGGTCAGCAACTGGCCCAGGCCCTGCGGGGCCATGTCGGGGTCATGCGGCGGCGCGATGGCGTCGGCGTCATCGCTCTGCGTGTCGATGCGGGCCGTCGGATTCGCGCCCGGGTTTGCCGCCGGATTCACAGGATGATCCGCCGTGGACCGCGGCGCCCCAGCCCCGGCCGGCGCCTGCACCGCTTCCGCTTCCAGCAGCATGTAGGCGGCCATGAAGCGCCCCGATTCGGGGATATAGCAAAAAATCTGTTCGCCGGGTTTGATCTCGCGCGTTTCCAGGAACTCGGCCAGCATGATCAGGATCGAGGCCGCGCCCGTATTGCCGCGCCATGCCAAGTTGCTGAACCAGCGTTCGCGGGGAATCACCAGCCCGGCCTTTTCCATCAGGTCTTCGACCACGGGGATGAATTTTTCCGACGAGTAATGGCACAGGAAATGGTCGACTTGATCCGGGTCCACCCAGCCGTCGCGCACCAGCTTGGCGTATTCATGGATGCCGATGTCGAACAGATGCGGCAACAGCCGGATGTCCTGGCGCAGCGACAAGGCACCATCCGCTTCGGCTTCGTTCCAGGATGGATAGTCCAGATGGCCCTTTGCGCGGTCGGCGGACAGGCCCAGCTGCATGCACACCGGATAGTCGCCCGAGAACGACCGTTGATGCACCCACTTCAGTTTCAGCCGGACGTTCCTGGACGCCCCGGCCAGCGCGCGGCCGCTGTTGCCCAACAGCAGGGCACCCGCGCCGTCAGACAGCATCCAGCGCAGGAAATGCGCATCGAAATCGGCGTCGTATCCGCGCGCCGCAAAGCGCGATCGCTTGAACAGGCGCGACGGCAATTCGCTGGCTACGGCCAGCGCGCTGGCGTGTCCGCCCATTTCGACGCCTTGCGCCGCCGCCTGGATCGCCGACACCCCCGCCGCGCAGATGCCGTGCACCGACAGCGTTTCCATCGGCTGGGCAGCAAGCTCGCCCTGAATCATGTTGGCGAAACCCGGCATCAAGGCGTCGCCGCCCGACGACCCGCTGGTCAGCATGGACACGGCCGACAGGTCGCTGTCGGCACGCCGCAGGCAGTCGCGGATGGCGTTGGCGGCCAGCTGCGCGTTCGTGTAGACCGTCTGGCCTTCCGGGTCGATGGCGTAGTAACGGTGCTTGATGCCGTTCTCGGCAAGGATGCGGCCTTTAATGCGGCTGGACATGCGGTTCAGCGGCGCGATGTAGTTGTCCATCGCCTCGTTGGACACGGGTTCGCCCGGCATGAAATAGCCGGCGCCTTCCAGGTAGACACGATTAAACGCGATAGGCATGTGACGGGCCTCGAGTGGTAATGGGTAAGGCGCTAGCGAACATGCTCGGGCGCCATGCAGGAACGGCTGCGCAGGCGCGGCAGGATAGCGCTCAGCACGAAGACACGGAACATATAAGGCACCAGCCCCGCTTCATTCAGCGCCGGGTTGACGCGCGCGCGATAGTGTTCGCGATGCAGCCGGGTCAGTTCGGACCAATGCGCGCGCGGGTGCTCGTGATGCGCGGTGTGCAGGCCGATGTTGAACAGCAACGGGTTGACCAGCCCTTCAAAATTGCGCGCGTAGTTCAAGCCGGCAACGTCGCGCGGCCCACCGTCGGCATGGGCGTGCTGCAAGTAGTTCGTGGCCAGCAGCCAATGCAGGCCATGCAGTTGCGGCACGATCACGAACACCAGCGCCTTGACGGGGTTCACGGCCAGCAGCCCGCCCCACAAGCCCAGCCACGCCCCGTATTGCGCCATGCTGTAGCGCCACGCGCCCGGCCAGTGGCGGCGCAGCCGGCCCAGCCACGCGAAAAACATCGGATACAGCACCCAGCCCGCTTGAAACGGGTGCAGCACATAGCCCCACAGGTGGTTGGTATCGCCGCCAAAACGATAGGTGCGCGCGGCGTCGCGCGCGCCATGCTTGTAGCGATGATGATTCGCCACATGGGCTGGGTAAAAGACGAAGGTCGGATGCCCTTGCAGCAGCGTGATCCAGAAATCAGTGGCGCGGTTGGTCCAGCGGCCGCGCCACATGCGGATGTGCGTGTGGTTGTGGTGGATGACGCCGATGCCCAGCGTCAAAAACAGCATCAGCGCGTAAAGCGGCCACCAGAATCCGTACAGCCATTGCCAGGCCGCCAGCGCGGGCAACGCGGCCAGGTAGGCCAGGCTTTGCCAGTCGCGGCGGTTGCGCAAGGACGGCAGGCGCCGCCGGGCGTCAGGCTTTGCCGCCAACAGCGTCTCTGCGCTGGAATGCATCCAGCTGGTTTGCCGCGGCCTCGGCTTTCAGGCGCGTCCGAAACAGGCGATCCATAAACGTGAACTGAAAACCGTAATTGCCGTTGTAGCAGGCGTGATGCAGATGGTGACGCCGACTGGCGGCGAACCAATGCGCGTAGGACACCTTGGGGAAAAAGTCGTAGTTGGCGTGGCCGATGCAATTGAAGAACAGGCTGAACAGCGGCACCGACGCCAGCGCCCAGAAGCTGAAATCATGCAGCACCATCGGCAGCATGATGACGTTGCCCAGCATCAGCGCTTCGATGGGGTGAAAGCTGTAGGTCGAGAACGGCGTCGTGACCACGGACCGGTGATGCGGCAGGTGAAAACGACGCAGCAGCTTGGTGTGCAGCAAGCGGTGGTTGACCCAGAAATGGACATCGTTCCAGGCCACCAGCACCAGGATTTCGACCACGACTTTTTGCCAGCTGGGGTCAGGGTCCAGATGCGCCCAACCCAGTTGCAGCAGGCCCCACGGGAAAATCATGCCGGTGCCGAACAGCAGGATCGACAGGCCGGATTGCGCCAGTTCCCGGCGTAGCTGGCCCGGGCCCAAGGGGCGCGGATCCAGCGGCTTGCCGATGCCCAGTGCGGGCAACACGTGCTGGGTCAGCAGCCAGGTAGCCGCGCCGAAGACTAGATAGATGCCGCCGAAAAACAGCAGCCCCGCCAGCATCACCTGCCAGGCGGACAAGGCTTCAAAAGCTTGGGCCATGAACGTTTTGTTTCACCCCGAAGAATGGCCGCATCATAAGCAATCCGTCAGCATCCCGGTAGGGCTTTTATTACCAAATGAATCCGGGCAACACAAAGCTGAGGGACCGCAACGTCATCGCGCCCTAACTTCCGTCTACTGGCAAGGAAACTGGCGGTTCAGGCCCGCAACGGCCGCGTCCAGGCGCGCCGCCAACGCCGCGCTGGCGGCCGGCATCGGCTGCCGCAATTCGTCGATCAACAGGCCTTGGCGACTCAGCTGCGCCTTCAGCGGCCCGGGGTTGGGTTCTTCGCAGGCCAGGCGGATCACCGGCGCCAAGGCGTGAAACAGCCGACGCGCCAGATCCAGCTGCTGCGCGCGCACCGCCTGGTACATCGCCACGAACAGATCGGGCCGTACATGCGCGGCCGCCGCGATCATGCCCGACCCGCCCAGGCACAGCACCGGCAAGGTTTGCAGGTCTTCGCCCGCCAGCACATTCATCTGCCCGTCGGCTATCAGCGCCAGCGTCTTGTCCAACGACCCGCCGCAATCCTTGATGGCCGCCACGTTGGCATGCGCGGCCAGCGACAGCAACGTCGATGTCTCAAGTGTTGTGCCCGTGCGGTAGGGAATGTCGTACAGCACCAGGGGAAAGCGCGAAGCATCGGCAAGGCGGCGGAAATAGGCGGCGGCCCCTTCCTGCCCGGCCCGCACGTAGTACGGCGCGGGGGCCAGGATGCCGGCCAGCGGTCGCGTGCCAAACGCGGCCAGGCGTTGCAGCACGTGCCCTTGATGGTTGCCGGCCAGCCCCATGATGACGGGCAGGCGGCCGGCTTCGGCCAACACGGCGTCCAGCACCGCCAATTGCTCGGCGTCGTCCAGCGAGGCGGCCTCGCCCGTGCTGCCGCACACGACCAGCCCGTCAACCCCCGCCGCCGCGTAGTGGCGCACCAGGCGGCGCAACGCGCCCCCGTCGACGGCACCGCCCGAAAACGGCGTCACCAGCGGCACCCAGACGCCTTGGAACACAGATTGTTGAATGGACATGAGAACACTCCTTCGATGTAAGCGGACCGCGGTTGGACCGTACAGAAGTGCTCGGGATATCAGGGGTGCGCAAGAGGCGCCAAAGCGCCGCCAGAAGGCCGCTGTTCCGTCGCCCATCTGACGGAACAGCATGCTCCGGTCAGATGAGCGGCTGTTTTTTGGATTTCAGGCCGACGGCAGCCGGCACCACGCCCAGGGCGCGGATGCAGGAAGCGAATTGGATGGCCTGATGAATCATGAATGAACAAAAAATTAGGCGCACGTCGGCGGCTGATGCGCAAATCTACCGGCCGGCCGTTGGCGTGTCAACGGCCGCCGCTTAGCGCAGGCTGGACAGGAACACGGCGCACAGCGCCTGCATGCCTGCGCGGTCGTCTTCGTCAAAGCGGTCCGGCACGGGGCTGTCCACATCCCAGACGCCGATCAATTCGCCTTGATGCACCAGCGGCACGACGATTTCGGAGCGCGAGGCGGCATCGCAGGCGATGTGGCCGGGAAATGCGTGCACGTCCGGCACCAGCTGCGTCTGGCGCTGGCTGGCGGCCGCGCCGCACACGCCGCGATTCAGCGGGATACGCACGCAGGCGGGCTTGCCCTGGAACGGGCCAAGAACCAGTTCGGTGCCGTCAAAGAAATAAAAGCCCGCCCAGTTCAGATCGGGCAAGGCTTGGTAGGCCAGCGCGCTGAGGTTGGCGGCGTTGGCGATGCGGTCGGGCTCGCCCTCCAGCAGCGCGCGGGCCTGCGCGACCAATTCGGCGTACAGGGCGGACTTGGACTCGGCGACGATCGGGGCGGCTTCGAACATGGCGATAAATGTAACTGTACAGGCGGTTTTCGATGCAGGTGATTTTAGGGGTTCCGCGCGTTAAAGGGGCCGGGCTGCTACCGTATGGGACAATACTTTTTTGTCGCAGTCCCCTACACAAGCCTCTCCCTTTACCCTTCTTCTTCAAGAAGCAATCCATGGACAAGCCTCTCGAACCTGCGTTTTCCTTTTCGGAACGCGCCCAGCAACTTACCAGCTCCGCCATCCGCGAGATCCTCAAGGTCACCGAGCGCCCCGAAGTCATTTCGTTCGCTGGCGGCTTGCCGGCGCCCGGCGGCTTCCCGGTAGAAGTGGTACGTGCTGCGTTCGACAAGGTACTGTCCACCAACGGCCGCGCGGCCCTGCAATACGGCCCCACCGAAGGTTATGCGCCGCTGCGCCAATGGGTTGCCGACGACCTGAACCGCGCGGGCGCCAACGTTGCCGCCGACCAGATCCTGATCGTCTCCGGTTCGCAGCAAGCGCTGGACCTGCTGGGCAAGGTACTGATCGACAAGGACAGCAAGGTGCTGGTCGAAGACCCCAGCTACCTGGGCGCGCTGCAATCGTTCAGCCTGTACCAGCCGAAGTTCGTGCCGGTGCCCACCGACGAAGGCGGCCTGATCCCCGAATCCATCACGCCCGAACTGGCTGACGGCGCACGCTTCCTGTACGCGCTGCCCAACTTCCAGAACCCCACGGGCCGCACGCTGAACCTGGAACGCCGCATCGCGCTGGTCAAGCGCGCCGCCGAACTGAACCTGACCATCGTCGAAGATGACCCCTACGGCGAACTGCGCTACGCAGGCGAACCGCAGCCCGGCCTGGTGGCGCTGGCCGCCGAGTACGGCGCCAACGTCGTGCGCCTGGGCACGTTCTCAAAGGTGCTGGCACCGGGCCTGCGCCTGGGCTATATCGCCGGCGCCCGTCCGCTGATCAACAAGCTGGTGCAGGCCAAGCAAGCCACCGATCTGCACACGCCCACGCTGACGCAGATGGCCGTGTACGAAATCGTCAAGGACGGCTTCCTGGAAGAGCACCTGCCCAACGTGCGCGAAATCTACCGCGCCCAGGGCAGCTGCATGCTGGAGGCCATCAAGCGCGAATTCCCGTCCACGGTGACGTGGACCAAGCCGGAAGGCGGCATGTTCATCTGGCTGACGCTGCCCGAACACATGGACAGCACCAAGCTGCTGGAAAAGGCCATCGCGCAAAACGTGGCCTTCGTGCCGGGCGCGCCGTTCTACAGCGGCGTGGGCAAGCAGAACACGCTGCGCCTCAGCTTTGCCACCGTGCCGGAAGACAAGATCCGCACCGGCATCGCCATCCTGGGCAAGCTGCTCAAGGAATACACGGCCTGAATCGCGCCGGCCTGAATCGTGCCGGCTTGAAAGCTGCTTGAAGTTCCACGGCCGGGCGCAATGCCCGGCCGTTGTTTTATGCTGTCGGCTTTCCCGACCAAATTCTGACCGTGACAGTGAGCGCCTCGCAACAACCTCCCGTCGACCTCAGCGACATCGTTTTCACCGACTGGGTCGAACGCTGGCTTCCGAAATCCTGGCGGCCCTACGCGCGCCTGTGCCGGCTGGACCGGCCTATCGGCACGTGGCTGACGCTGCTGCCGGCCGTGGCCGCGCTGGTGCAGTCGGCCGGTGGCCTGCCCGACCTGCAACGGCTGATCGTCTTTTCGCTGGGCGCTTTGCTGATGCGCGGCATCGGCTGCACGGTCAACGACATGTGCGACCGCAACTTCGACAAGCACGTCGAACGCACGCGCTTCCGGCCACTGACCAGCGGCCAGCTGTCGATGAAGAACGCAGTGTGGTTCCTGCTCGGCCAGCTGCTGGTGTGCGGATCGCTGCTGTTTTTCCCGAACGAAATGAGCCGCTGGCTGGCCCTGGCCGTGCTGCCCTTCGTGTTCATCTACCCGCTGTGCAAGCGCGTCACGTACTGGCCGCAAGTGGTGCTGGGCATCTGCTTTAACTGGGGCATGCTGATGGCCTGGTCCGACACGCAGAACGTCGTGCCGCTGGCCGCCATCGCCATGTGGTTGGGCGCGGTGCTTTGGCAGGTGGGCTACGACAGCATCTACGCGTACGTCGACGTGCGCGACGACCGCAGCCTGGGGCTGCATTCCACGGCCATGCGCTTTGGCGACCAAGGCAAATTGTGGATCGGCGGTTTCTACGCCGCGACCGTCGTGCTGTGGGCCTGGGGTGGTTATGCCATGGGTTTGTCTTGGGCGTACCAGGTTGGCATGGCCGCCGTCGCGGTGCATCTGGCGTGGCAGCTGAAGGTGTTCGACATCCAGCGCCCCGACCGCAACTTCATGCTGTTTCGCGCCAACCTGTGGCTGGGTGCGCTGCTGGTGGCGGCGGCGTTGGCGGGCACGCTGATCCGGTGATCCGGTGATCCGTTGGTCCGTTGGTCCGTTGGTCCGTTGGTCCGTTGGTCCGTTGGTCCGCTAAGGACGACGGCCAGGGCGGGCCGCAGCGCACCGCCGGCGCCGGCCCGGCCGCGAACCGCGGGGCGCAGCATTGCCGCTCGGGCCAGATCAGGCCATCATGGCGTTTCCGCAACGCCTTACGGAGACACCGCATGCCCTCTTTCGTTAAATCCTTGGCCGCAGCCGCCGCTGCGTGCGCCGTGTTCGGCACCCTGCCCGCTCAGGCCGCCACCGATTGCTCGGCCCAACGAGGCTGCGCCGCCAAGTTCTGCGAAATCGAAAACGACATTGCCGCTGCGCAAGCACAGAACAACACGCGCCGCGAAGCCGGCTTGAAGAAGGCCTTGGCCGAAGCCAAGGCACATTGCACCGACAGCCGCCTGCAATCCCAACGCGAAACAAACGTGCGTGAGAAGCAGTCCAAAGTGTCCGAACGCGAACAAGAGCTGAAGGAAGCCCGCGCCAAGGGCAAGCAGGACAAGATCGATAAGGCACAGCGCAAGCTGGAGGAAGCCCAATCCGAGTACAACGCGGCGCTGGTGGAACTGAATCGCTAAGCGGCGTCGGGCACTGACAGCCACCGTCGCCACGTAAAGCCCCGGTCCAAAGCCGGGGCTTTGCTTTTCGGCGACCCCGGCCACTTCTCGGGGCGTACGCGGATGTGAATGGTCAACGGCGGCCGCCGCCGCCCACAACCTATCGTGTCATCAGACGGAAATATCGCCATCTATGGTGCCATCTGGTGGAATCCACATCGATTAGTACATTTTTTGGAAAGATGTTTTCAGGTAATAAGGGTTTATCCCGAGGTTGTTTGAGCACAGAATGCATCTCATCGGGACACAGCAAGCGAACCCCAGGCAATGACGTCAGAGGTTCGAATCCCAAGCTCACAAGACACCGGAGGTCTGCTATGAAAACCCTTGCTACCGCATTGATGCTGTCCATGTCCGTCCTGGCCGCTGGCGCGCAAGCCGCCGAAGCCGACCAAGCCCCCACCCGCGCTCAAGTGCAAGCTGAACTGCAACAAGCCAAGGTTTCGGGTCAATACACGTTTGGCGAAGAAGGCTACCCCGCCCCCATCGCCCAGAAGTCCAGCCTGAGCTCGCAACAAGTTCAAGCCGAACTGGCCCAAGCCAAGAACGCCGGCGAAGTCACCTTCGGCAACCTGGACTACCCGCCCGTCGCCGCTGCTGAACACGCCACGTCGCTGAGCCGCGCCCAAGTTGAATCGCAACTGGCTCAAGCCAAGGCAGAAGGCCTGGTGACCTTCGGCAACATGGACTACCCCCCCATGGGCAGCTGATCCCCTGGCCTGAAAAGGCCGTGACAGCCCCATCGAAAGCCCCTCGGCGAAAGCCGGGGGGCTTTGTTTTTTGACGCTTCGACTACTTATTAAGTCGTTATGTCGATAACTAAAGCCGTTACGACACTTTCGGTTCTACAAATCGACAGCGCTCCCGCATAGGATGAGGCCACCCCATCCCCTATCCGCAGGAGCAGCCCCATGTCCACGTCAGCCACCCGTCCCATCGTTTTGCTGGGCGCCGGAAAAATCGGTTTCGCTATCGCCTTGATGCTGGAACGCAGCGGCGATTACTCGGTGCTGGTTGCCGACCAGGATCCCGCCCGCCTGGGCGTGTTGGCTGAATTGGGCTGCGAGACGCGCCAGATCAGCGATGACGACTCCGTGGCGCGTTGCATCGAAGGCGCTTACGCCGTCGTCAACGCGCTGCCGTTCCATCGTGCAACCGCCGTGGCAGGACTGTGCGCGCGCGCGGGCGTCCACTACTTTGATTTGACCGAAGATGTCGCAAGCACCCACGCCATCCAGGCGCTGGCGGGCGATGTGCAAAGCGTGCTGATGCCGCAATGCGGCCTGGCCCCCGGCTTCATCGGCATCGTCGGCAACGCGTTGGCCCGCCGCTTCGACACCTTGCTGGACCTGCGCATGCGCGTGGGCGCCCTGCCGCGCTACCCGTCCAACAGCCTGCGCTACAACCTGACCTGGAGCACCGAAGGCCTGATCAACGAGTACTGCAACCCTTGCGAGGCCATCGTCGACGGCAAGCTGACCAGCGTGCCCGCGCTGGAAGGCTATGAGACTTTTGCGCTGGACGGGGTCGAATACGAGGCCTTCAACACGTCGGGAGGCCTGGGCACGCTACCCGCGACGCTGTTGGGGCGCGCCCGCAACGTGGACTACAAGTCCGTGCGCTATCCCGGCCACTGCAACATCATGAAGTTGCTGCTGAACGACCTGCGCCTGCGAGACCGCCGCGATCTGCTCAAGGATATTTTCGAGTCGGCCATTCCTACCACCGAGCAGGACGTCATCGTGATCCAGGCGTCGGCATCCGGCCATCGCCACGGCAGGCTGGAAGAAGAGTCCTACCCCATCCGCGTGTTCGGCGCCGATGTGGACGGCCACCGCCTGAGCGCGATCCAGCTGTCCACCGCCGCCGGCATTTGCGCCGCGCTGGATCTTGTGGCGCAGGGCGTCTTGCCGCAAAAGGGGTTTGTGGGGCAAGAAGCCATCGACCTGGACGCCTTGCTGAACAACCGCTTTGGCCGCGTCTACGCCGGCAAGCCGCTGGCACTGGCCGGCTGCGCGACGGCTGATCGCTAGCGCGCAATTCCCGTCGGGGGCCAAGCCCGCTCGCCTGCCTCCGCCCGCGCCAGCGCGGCGCTACGTCCAGCCTTCCAGACGCAGCGTCGCGCGCACCAGGCGCTGCTCTTCCTGCTCGATATCCGACAAGCTCTGCCGTACGCTGTCCACATGGTCGGCGGCGGCTTTGCGCGCTTGTTCGGGCTGGCGCCCCGTCACCGCGTTGTACAGCCGGGTGTGCTGACGGTCGATCTGCCGCTTTTCCGGTTCGCGGTGATACAGGTTGTTGACGCACGCGAATACCGAGCCCAGCAGCAGGTCGGTCAGTGATTGCAGCGTGTGCACCAACACCGGGTTGTGCGAGGCCTCGCAGATCGCCAGGTGAAATGCGTGGTCCAGATGGGCGTGCGTGGCCGTGTCGGTGGCCGTGCCCTGCGCGGCAACCATGTCGTCATAACGTCGGCGGATCATGATGAAGTCGGCTTCGGTGCCCCGGATGGCAGCCAGGCGCGCGGATTCCGCTTCAAGCAGCGAGCGCACTTCCAGCAAGTCGTACAGCGTGCGCGGCTGCGAATTGAACAGGTGCATCAACGGCCCGGCGTCCACCTTCGAGATGTGCGCCACGAAGGACCCCTTGCCTTGCGCGGTGTGAATGATCTCGCGTGCGCGCAGCAGCTTCAGCCCTTCGCGCAGCGCCGTGCGCGACACGCCCAGCTTTTCGGTCAGCCGCCGTTCGGACGGCAAGGCCTGCCCCGCCTTCAGCACGCCATCCAGGATCAGGCGTTCGATCCGCTCGGCCACTTCATCCGCCACCTGGCGAGGTTTTTCTTCTGTTTCCGCGTACATGCAATCTCCGCACCAGTGGTATGACCAAGCCGGCCATGGGGTTTCGGCTGTCCGCCACACCTCTGTAAGGTGCTGATATAAAACCATAAAAATCACATGCCTGTCTTACGGCCACGAAATAAACTGGTATGACCAGCTGGTTTTCGGGTAGACATCAGGGCGGGTGGGAACGATGATGTCAGGACAGATTCGCCCGGCGCCCGGCGCCGGCC
>NZ_JBLVOL010000048.1:14424-22421 GCF_053543755.1 Achromobacter semiaridum
CCCCGCCCAGCCCTTCTTACCGCTAGAGACCCGCATGACTCAACGCACCCAGCAACACGGCCTGCAAGTGGCGGCCAATCTCACCCAATTCATCGAACAGGAAGCCCTGCCCGGCACCGGCCTGGATGCAGACAGCTTCTGGCAGGGTTTCGCGGCGCTGGTACATGACCTGGCGCCCAAGAACCGCGCCCTGCTGGCCGAACGCGACCGTCTGCAAGCCGAGCTGGACGCCTGGCACCGCGCCAACCCCGGCCCCATCGCCGACCCGGCAGCCTACCGCAAGTTTCTGGAAGGCATCGGCTACCTGCTGCCCCAACCGGCCAGCGTGCAAGCCACCACCGACAACGTCGACACTGAAATCTCGCAGCAGGCCGGTCCGCAGTTGGTCGTGCCAATGTCCAACTCGCGCTATGCACTGAATGCCGCCAACGCGCGCTGGGGCAGCCTGTACGACGCCCTCTACGGCACCGACGCCATCCCCGCCACGCCCGGCGATACGGGCAAGGGCTATAACCCCGAGCGCGGCGCCGCCGTCATCGCGCGCGCACGCAGCTTTCTGGACACGGCCGCCCCGCTGGCCAATGGTTCGCACATCGATGCGCAGCGCTACACCGTTGAAGGCGACCAACTGCGCGTCAACCTGGCCAAGGGCGTGGTGACCAGCCTTAAATTCGGCTCGCAATTCGCCGGCTACCAAGGCGACGCGTCCGCCCCCACGGCCATCCTGCTCAAGAACAACGGCCTGCACTTTGAAATCCAGATCGATCGCGCCAACGCCATCGGCGGCACCGACGCCGCCGGCGTGAAAGACGTGCTGGTCGAAGCGGCGCTGACCACCATCATGGACTGCGAAGACTCGGTTGCCGCCGTCGACGCCGCCGACAAGGTGCACATCTATCGCAACTGGCTGGGCCTGATGAAGGGCGACCTGACCGAAGCCGTCACCAAGGCCGGCAAAACCTTCACGCGCAAGCTGAACGCCGATCGCCAATACACGCGCCCGGACGGCGGCGTGCTGACCTTGCACGGCCGGTCGCTGATGTTCGTGCGCAACGTGGGCCACCTGATGACCAACCCGGCCATCCTTGACCGCGACGGCAATGAAATCCCCGAAGGCATTCTGGACGCCGTCGTCACCAGCCTGGCCGCGCTGCACGACCGCACCGCCAAGCTGAATTCGCGCACCGGGTCCGTCTATATCGTGAAGCCCAAGATGCACGGGCCTGCCGAAGCAGCCTTTGCCAGCGAACTCTTCGATCGCGTCGAAGACCTGATCAAGGTGCCGCGCAACACCTTGAAAATGGGGATCATGGATGAAGAACGCCGCACCAGCATTAACCTGAAAGCGTGCATCGGCGCCGCCGCATCGCGCGTGGCGTTCATCAACACGGGCTTTTTGGACCGCACCGGCGACGAAATGCACTCCAGCATGGAAGCGGGCCCGATGCTGCGCAAGGGCGACATGAAATCCACCGCCTGGATCACCGCCTATGAACGCAACAACGTGCTGGTGGGCCTGGACACCGGCCTGCGCGGGCGCGCCCAGATCGGCAAGGGCATGTGGGCCATGCCCGACCTGATGGCCGCCATGCTGGAACAAAAAATTGCGCACCCGAAGGCCGGCGCCAACACCGCCTGGGTCCCGTCGCCCACCGCCGCCACGCTGCACGCGCTGCACTATCACCAGATCGACGTGCAAGCCGTACAGAAAGAACTGGAGCGCACCAAGCTGGACAGCGTCCGCGACGATCTCTTGGGCGGGTTGTTGAGCGTGCCGGTGGGCGATCCGTCGAAGTGGTCCGCCGCCGACATCCAGCAGGAACTGGACAACAACGTGCAGGGCATCCTGGGATACGTCGTGCGCTGGATCGACCAGGGCGTGGGTTGCTCCAAGGTGCCCGACATCCATAACGTCGGCCTGATGGAAGACCGCGCCACGCTGCGCATTTCCAGCCAGCACATCGCCAACTGGCTGCGCCACGGCGTGACCAACAAGGAACAGGTCACGGAAACCTTCAAGCGCATGGCCAAAGTGGTTGACGGCCAGAACGCCGGAGACCCGCTCTACCAGCCGATGGACGGCAACTTCGATACGTCGCTGGCCTTCCAGGCGGCGTGCGCGCTGGTGTTCGAAGGCTTGACGCAGCCCAACGGCTACACCGAACCGTTGCTGCACAAGTACCGTCTGCAATTCAAGGCCGCCGCGCAGGCCTGACCGCCCATCGCGCGGATCATTGCACTCCAAACCCGGGCAGCCTGAGCTGCCCGGGTTTTCTTTGGCTCTGCATCAGCACGGCCCCCCGCATGCCGACCGCCCCCAAAAAAAAACCGACCAATTTCGCACGACCGTGCTAAATTTCGCTTCATGACTGCCAAAACGGAGAAAAGCGAGCTGACCTTCGCGGCCATTGTGGACGCGGCCCTGGACATGGCCGCCACCCAGGGCATGGAAAGCCTGTCGTTAGGTCAGGTCGCCAAGCGGCTGGGCATCAGCAAAAGCGGGGTTTTTTCCCGCGTGGGCTCGCTTGAAGCTTTGCAACAGGCCGTGCTGGACGAATATGACCGGCGCTTTGTGGCGGCCGTTTTCACGCCCGCCATGGCGTACCCGCGCGGGCTGCCCCGCTTGAACGCGCTGGTGTCCTTGTGGGTGGAACGCGCCAGCAACGTTGAAATGGCGACAGGCTGCGTCTATGTGGCCGGCGCGTTCGAATACGACGATGTTGAATCGCCGCTGCGCGCCTTGCTGGAAGACAACCTGCGCCGATGGCGCGCGGCCATGGTCCGCACGGTGCGCCAGGCGCTGGACGCCGGCCATCTACGGCCGGATACCGACCCCGAACAACTTGTCTTCGAGGTCTACAGCCTGATGATCGGGCTGATGCATGACGCGCGTTTCCTGCGCGATCCGCAAGCGCCCGCGCGCGTGCGAGCGGCCTATGACAGGCTGATATCAACGTATCGCAGCTTTACGGTTTTGGAATGACGGGTGGGTGATCGCTTGTTCACCCATCCCACCTGATATGACGCAGGCGGAATAGTCCGCCCATTGCCGGCCAGTGCCGGCGTTTTAACCCTTCAATTTCGCACGCCCGTGCGAAATATGGACAGGAGCTTGTCATGGGGATACTGATCGCGCTGGCCGTCGTGGCCATCATCGCCTACCTCTGGCGGCAGTGGACGGCGCTGCTGCGTCAATTGCCCGACCGCGCCGAACATCTGGTTCTGTTCTAGTGAACAACGGCGATCCCGGTCTATATTCCGGTTTAGCCCCAAACAAGTTCCGCCATGCCGCGTTCCGTCCATCTACTGATCGTCGATCCGCAGAACGATTTCTGCGATTTGCCCGAGCCCTACCTGCCGCGCGACCCGCTGACTGGCCACGTCACGCAACCCGCGCTGCCCGTGCCCGGCGCGCATGCCGACATGCAGCGGCTGGCAAGCTTCATTGAAGCTACGGCTTCTGCATTGACCTCGATCACCGTAACGCTGGATTCGCATCACCGCGTGGACATCGCGCACCCCACGTTCTGGCAGACGGGCGAAGGCAAGCCCGTCGCGCCCTTCACGCCGATAACAGCGGCGCAACTACGGGCCGGTCAGTTTTTGCCACGCCATGCCGACGACCTGCCCCGCACCGCCACCTATCTGGACGAGCTTGAGGCGCGCGGCCGCTACACCTTGATGGTGTGGCCCGTGCATTGCGAGATCGGCACCTGGGGACACAACGTGCATCCCGACGTGCGCGCCGCGTACAACCGCTGGGAAGACGCCGGCCAGTTCATTGTGCGCAAGGCGCCCAAGGGCACGAACCCCTGGACTGAGCACTACAGCGCCTTGATGGCCGAGGTGCCAGACCCCGACGACCCGCGCAGCCAATTAAACCGCGCGCTGCTCGGGTCGCTGGATCGCTCAGACCTGATTCTGGTCGCGGGTGAAGCCGGCAGCCATTGCGTGCGCGCCACCGTGGAACATCTGGCCGAGCACCTGCCCGGCGGCAACCTGTCACGCATTGTCCTGCTGACCGATTGCATGAGCCCGGTCATCGGATTCGCCCACGCACAAACCGCGTTCTTGCAACGCATGCGAGACCTGGGCATGCAAGAACGCACCAGCGTGGACATGGCGCGCGCGTTGCAACACTGATCGCGCAATGACAACGGCCGCCTGCAAATGCCGGGCGGCCGTGATGGGAAATCGGATCACTGCTGACTGCTGGCTCCTCACTGCGGACCGCGGACCGGCGCGAAAATCCGCGCCGTCGCGCTTTTACGTCTGGCCGCCGTTACTCGCCGGAAGCGGTGGCGGGTGCGGATTGGGATGCGGCTGCGGCGGGCTTGGCTGCCTTGTCGCACTCCACATATAACGCACGGATGGCCTCGCACAATGCGGGCGGCTGCTGGAACAGCCGCGACACCAGCAGGCAACCTTGGACGGTGGCAAACACCGCGCGGCCGGCCGCATCGGCCGTACCGGAGAACTTCAGCGTCCCCTGCGCCGCACCTTCGGCCAGCACACGCGCCAGCCATGCTTCGTGGGCACGGAAAAACCCTTGCAGCGCACCGCGTACACGGTCGGACAGGCTCATGATGTCGGCGGCCAACATGCCACCCAAACACAATTCGCCCGAGCCGCAAGCCCGCGATTCCATCATCGACAGGTATTGCTCCAGCTGCGCCTGGGCAGGCTGCGCGGTATCAATGGCACGGACGGCGCCCAGCGCGCGCGCGCTGTAGGCTTCGACGGCTTCATACAGCAGGTCGTCCTTGCCCGGAAAGTAGTAGTGGATGCTGGACGTCTTCACGCCCACATGCTCCGCCAGATCGCGGTAGCTGAAACCGTTGCATCCGCGCGTGCGGATGAGCTTCTCGGCATGCGCCAGCAGCAGGTCTCGGGTGGTGTTGGGGGTCGGGGTGTCCATGGCTGAATATTACCTACTAATAGGTCGGTCCGTCATTGGTGGCCGCCCTAGGATGTGGGCCTTGGCCCGTGCGAACCCCGGCCGGGAAACATCCCGCCCCCCGGGGTTCGCATGTGCCGGCATCGGCTTAGCCTTGCACGGGCGGGTAGTCCAGTTCGCCGCTTTCGGTCAGGCCTTGAGCGCGGGCAGCGGCCAGTTCCTGCTTGACCTGTTCGCGGCTCTTGTCCGCGCCAACCGACGCGAATGACGTGGCGGCGTAGCCTTCTTCGCCCGACACCAGTTGCCCATTCGCGCGGGCGGCGGCCAACTCTTGCTGCACTTGGGCGCGCGTCACGGTGCTGGCGGTGTTCAGTTCAGGCGGGTAGTCCAGTTCGCCGGCTTGGGCGGCGGCACCGATGAACGAGGCGGAAAGAATCAGGGCGGATACGAGGGTCTTCATGGTCAATCTCCAGTAGAAAGGGATGCTGCGTAATGCGGATAGGAGTACGTAACGTTCGTGCAGCTATCTATGACTAGATAGACAGGCACTTAAAAAAATCAGCCTTGAACGGGCGGGTAATCCAGTTCGCCGCTTTCGGTCAGGCCTTGAGCACGGGCAGCGGCCAGTTCTTGCGTGACTTGGGCACGGGTCTTGTCGGCACCGGCCGAAGCGAACGTGGTCGCGGCGTAGCCTTCTTCGCCGGACACCAGCTGGCCATTTGCACGGGCGGCGGCCAGTTCTTGCTGCACTTGAGCACGGGTCACGGTGCTGGCGGTGTTCAGTTCGGGCGGGTAGTCCAGTTCGCCGGCTTGAGCGGCGGCGCCGATGAACGAGGCGGAAAGAATCAGGGCGGATACGAGGGTCTTCATGGTCAATCTCCAGTAGAAAGGGATGCTGCGTAATGCGGATAGGAGTACGTAACGTTCGTGCAGCTATCTATGACTAGATAGACAGGCACTTAAAAAAATCAGCCTTGAACGGGCGGGTAATCCAGTTCGCCGCTTTCGGTCAGGCCTTGAGCACGGGCAGCGGCCAGTTCTTGCGTGACTTGGGCACGGGTCTTGTCGGCACCGGCCGAAGCGAACGTGGTCGCGGCGTAGCCTTCTTCGCCGGACACCAGCTGGCCATTTGCACGGGCGGCGGCCAGTTCTTGCTGCACTTGAGCACGGGTCACGGTGCTGGCGGTGTTCAGTTCGGGCGGGTAGTCCAGTTCGCCGGCTTGAGCGGCGGCGCCGATGAACGAGGCGGAAAGAATCAGGGCGGATACGAGGGTCTTCATGGTTGATCTCCAGATGAATAAACGAGGCTTGCGTTGATTCGATTAAGCTACGGTCTTTGGTTTAGCTATCTACTTGTAGGTAGACAGCCGGGGAAATAAAAAAGCGGTCCTACTGTATTTCTGGCTTCGGCGTCAGCGGGGTGTTGTGTGTGCTGCGTCGATGGATGAATCTTACCTACTACTAGATAGACAACGCAAGCGGGTTTTGTGAAACCAAATATTTCAGCCTACCGGGTCGCCGCCACCAGCACCATCATCGGCCGATCCATCTCTTCGGCAAGCGCGGGCTGGGCGGCCAGTTGTTCCTGGGTAGGCGCCCACTCTTGCACGTGCGCGATGGTGAACCCGGTCTGGATCAGCAGGTTCAGATAAGCGCCCAGCGTACGGTGCTGCTTGATGACGCCCTTCGCCAACCAGTCCGTGGTGCGCGGCCCTTGAACGGCGTACTGGTTCAGCGGCCAGATGCGCCGGCCCGAGGCGTCCTGCACGAAGGCGGGGCTGGCGGGCGCCGTGTAGATCGGGTGTTCGGCTGAGAAAACAAAATGACCGCCAGGCGTCAACGCTTGATGCACGGTGGCAAAAAGCCCTGCCAGCCGCTCGATGTAGTGCAGCGTCAACGAGCTATAAGCCAGGTCGTAAGCCGCCGGCGGCAATTGCAGTTGCTCCAGGTCGGCGCGCTGATACACGATGCCGCCGGCGGGTGCCGTGGCGGGTGCGCTGCCGCGGGCCCGGTCCAGCATGTTTTGCGACACATCCACGCCCAACACTTCACTGGCGCCCTGCGCCTGCGCCCAACGGCAGAACCAGCCGAAGCCGCAACCCAGGTCCACGACGCGGCGGCCCTGCAACGGTGGAATCAGCGCGCGCAACGCCGGCCATTCGGGCGCGCCGTCCAGGCCGTGCACCGACCGCGCCATCTGGCTGTAAGCCTCGAAAAACTCGGCAGTGTCGTAGATGTTTTGCGTCATGGTGGTTTGCCCTTTGCGATGCGCCAGCGCCGGCCGAGCCGGGCTTGGCTGCGTTGGACATGCGGGCGTCGGTGCACCTTACCAGGATCGGGGCGACGCGCCATAGCGCGCCTTGAACACCTTGCTGAAATGGCTAAGGCTGGAAAAGCCGACCTCGCCCGCGGCTTGCGTCACGCTCATACCCGTTTGCAGCAGATCCGACGCGCGCGCCAGCCGCATTTCGCTTAAATACGCATGCACCGATCGGCCCACGCATTCACGCATCAGCTGCTGAAGCCGCTTTTCAGACAGGCCCACTTCGCGGGCAAGGCGCCCCGGCGGCCAATGCTCGGCGCACCGATCGCGCAATAGCTCGCAGGCGCGGTGCACACGTTGATGTTCGTGCGCCAAGGGGCCCGCCAGCGCGTCGGGCAGCGACAGCAGCTGTACAAAGGCCGACAGCATTTCCAGCGACTTGGCGCAATACCAAAGCCGCCGCGCTTCCGGCGCGGGTGGGGCCTCGCCGGTCAGGCTGCCCGCCAGGGCCAGCAAGCGGGGCGGCGCATCCAGCGATGCCACCAGGGACCCTTGCGCCGGCACGCTGACGTCGCGGTGAAACCGCTTGCGCAGCAGCGCAACCGGCATCGAACCGCTTGCGCGAGCCAGCGCGTCGGGCGTGTAGCGCAGGTCTATCATCCGCACGCGGCCGTGGGCCGGCAGATGTGTCGCCCAGCCGACGGCGTGTTCGTGATTGAACAACAGCGCCGCGCCACCGGCCACCTTCAGGGGCTCGCCGCCTTCCACCGCCAGCACGGCCTCGCCTTCCAGCCAGACCTGCATGCCGAAGACCGGGGCGCCCGGCGCCGGGATCGT
>NZ_JBLVOL010000048.1:22480-34588 GCF_053543755.1 Achromobacter semiaridum
CCCCCCCCGTCCAGCACCACCAGGCTGACGCCGTCGTCCACCCTTAGCACGCGCTCGATCACGTCTTCCCAGTCGTCCGTGGCCGGTACGGTCGGCAGCGTGCCGCGCCACCACTCGTGCTGCTTGGGCGGTGTGGTGCAGGGTTCGGGAAGTGACAGGATGGGCAAGGGCGCGGCGGCGCTGGCGGGCATGGGAAAGGGGCGCAAAAACGGGGCAGCAGCAAAACCGTCAAACGGCGCCGAAAAATCGTCAGACAGCAAAAGCCGGATCTGGAATCATGCCGACGCACAGAAATGATTCTTGTTAATTATAAATTGATCCAGGGGTAACACCGTGTCCTTTTCAGTCAAGCCGCTGCCGCTGGCGCTGTTGGCCGCCCTAGCGGCGTCCGCCTCCGCCTCTGCCCTCGCGCAAACCGCCCCGCTGGCCCAAGGCGGCGGTAACGGCGTCACCACGCTGGCGCCCGTCGTGGTGCAAGGCGCGCGCGACGCGTCGCCGACTGCCGGCGCGGACTACGTGGCCACGCGCAGCCGCTCTGGCACCAAGTCGGACGCCGAGCTGATCAACACGCCCCAGACGATCAACGTCATCACCCGCAATGAAATGGACGAGCGCGGCGTCACCTCGGTGGCGCAAGCCGTGCGCTATACCCCGGGCGTCTTCGCGCAATACGGCGACAGCGACGTGCGCTATGACTGGCTGACCGTGCGCGGTTTCACGCCGTCGCGCTATCTGGACGGGCTGCTGCTGCCCTTCGGCGCGCGCGGCTATTCGCAACCGCGCATCGACACCTACGGGCTGGAACGCATCGAAATCCTGAAAGGCCCGTCGTCGGGGCTGTACGGTCAAAGCGCCCCCGGCGGCCTGGTCAACATGACCAGCAAGCGCCCCACCGCCGAAGCCATCAACGAAGTGGTGTTGCAGGCGGGCAGCTTCAACCGCTATCAGGGCGCGTTCGATTTCTCGGGCCCCGCCGACGAAGAAGGCAAGTTTCTGTACCGCTTGACGGGCACGCTGCGCGACAGCGACACGCAGTACCAGCACGTAGACGACGAACGCCAATTCATCGCGCCCAGCTTCACGTGGCGCCCGTCATCCGACACCAGCTTGAACGTCAGCGCGCAATACCAGAAGATCACCAGCCACGGCGGTGGCGGCGCCCCCGTTCTGCCCGTTATCGGCACGCTGGAAAAAAGCGCCACGGCCGGCTACATCCCGCGCGACCGCTTCGTGGGCGAGCCCGGCTACGACATCTTCACCAACGAACAGACCATGGTCGGCTACACGCTGGACCACCGCTTGAACGACACGTGGAGCCTGCGCCAAAGCGCCCGCTACACCAACGTCGACACCAACACGCGGCGCGTGCAGATCGGCGCGATGGTGTCGGACACGCAGGCCATCCGCTACGCCTGGGCGTTTCCGGAAACCTCGCATACCTTCCAGATCGACAACCAGTTGAACGCCAAATTCAACGCAGGCCCGACGCGCCATGACGTCACCTTCGGCCTGGACTATCTGCGCGAAAAATCCCGCTACAACGAGAGCAGCCTGGGCTTGATGCTGCCCCCGGCTTCGCCGCTGTTCAACGTGTTCGACCCCGACTACGGCACATCCGTGACGCGCCCGGCCACGGCCACCAAAATCAACATGACGCGCAGCCAGCTGGGCCTGTACGCGCAAGACCAGATCGAACTGGACCGCCTGCGCTTCACCTTCGCCGGCCGTTATGACTGGACCGAGGGCACCACCAACAACGGCGTCGCGGGCAGCGGCGGCCAATGGGGCTGGACGTCGCGCACGGCCGATGCCGACCGCTTCACCGGCCGCGCCGGCGTGACCTATCGCTTTGACAACGGCATCGCGCCGTACTTCAGCTACTCGACCTCGTTCCAGCCGATGACCGGCATTACGCGCGACGGCTCGCCGCTCAAGCCCACCACCGGAGAGCAATACGAGGCCGGCGTGAAATACCAGCCCGACGGCTACGACAGCTTTGTCACGCTGTCGGCCTTCCAGATCACGCAGAAAAACGTCAGCACGCCCGACCCGGTCAACACCAGCTTTGTGGTGCAGACGGGCGAAGCGCAGGTGCAGGGCATCGAGTTGGAAGGCAAGGCCAGCTTTGACAACGGGCTGGACCTGACGATGTCGTATGCGCTGAGTGATAGCGAAGTCACCAAGACCAACGTCGCCGCCCAGCGCGGCAACCAGATGATTTTCGTGCCACGCCACCAGGCCGCGCTGTGGGCCGACTACACCCTGCGCGAAGGTCCGCTGCAAGGCGTGGGCGTGGGCGCGGGCGTCACGTACCGTGGCGGCTTCTACGGCGACTTGAACAACCGCTACGCCCTGCCCGCCGTCACCTTGGTGGACGCCGCCATCCGCTACGACCTGGGTCGAGTCAGCCCCACCCTGGCCGGCGCGCAAGTGGCGCTGAACGTGTCCAACCTGTTCGACAAGCGCTACGTCGCCAACTGCCTGGGCACGGCCGTCAGCTGCTACTGGGGCGCCGAGCGCACGGTGATGGCAACGTTGCGTTATCGCTGGTAAATCGGACGTGGATCGCGGGGAGTTCGCTGGGGGATCACGGGTGACCCGCGGAGGGTTCGCCGGTGATTCTCCGGCTAAACCCCATACGGCCGCGGCCTACGCCGACAATTGCCGCATGACGGTGATCAGATCCGACTTGCCTTCAAAACCGATGCCGGGCAGCTCCGGCATCGTGACGTAACCGCCGTCCACTTTCACGCCGTCGGGAAACCCGCCGAAGGGCTGGAACAGGTCCGGGTAGCTTTCGTTGCCGCCCAGCCCCAAGCCCGCCGCAATGTTCAACGACATCTGGTGACCGCCATGCGGAATGCAGCGGCTGGCCGACCAGCCGTGTTGGCGCAGCATGTCCAGCGTGCGCAGGTACTCCACCAGCCCGTAGCTCAGCGCGCAATCGAATTGCAGCCAATCGCGGTCCGGGCGCATGCCGCCATGGCGGATCAGGTTGCGCGCGTCCTGCATGGAAAACAGGTTCTCGCCCGTCGCCATCGGGTTGTTGTAGTAGTTGCGCAGGGTGGCCTGCAACTCGTAATCCAGCGGGTCGCCCGCCTCTTCGTACCAGAACAGGTCGTACTGCGACAGCGCCTTGGCATACTGGATCGCGGTGTCCAGATCGAACCGGCCGTTGGCGTCCACCGCCAGCTTCTGCCCGTCTTGCAACACGCTCAAGATGGAATCGATGCGGCGCAGGTCCTCGTCCAGCGACGCGCCGCCAATCTTCTTCTTCACCACCGTGTAGCCACGATCGATGTAGCTGCGCATTTCATCCTTGAGCTTGCCGTGGTCCTGGCCCGGGTAGTAATACCCACCGGCCGCGTAGACAAACACGCGGCGGTCGGCTTGCCCGTTGCCGTAGCGATCCGCCAGCAACTGGAACAGCGGCTTGCCTTCGATCTTTGCGACCGCATCCCACACCGCCATGTCGATGGTGCCAATCGCCACCGAACGCTCGCCATGGCCGCCCGGCTTCTCGTTCGTGAACATGGCGTCCCAGATCTTGTGCGGGTCCAGGTTCTTGCCCGTCGCGTCCACCAGCGACTCGGGATCCGCCTCCATCACGCGCGGAATGAAGCGTTCGCGCATCAGCTTGCCCTGGCCGTATCGGCCATTCGAATTGAAGCCATAGCCCACCACCGGCTTGCCGTCGCGGATCACGTCGGTGATCACGGCGACCAGGCTCAGCGTCATCTTGCTGAAATCGATATAGGCGTTGCGGATGGGCGAGCTGATTGGCAGCGTCTGTTCGCGGATCTCGACGATTCTCATGAGGTGTCTCCTGATGCGCCGGCTATGGCGGCGCGGGTAAGTTCAGAACCCCTAGCGTAGAGGCGAACACCCGCACTAAGATTCACCCATATTCATTTGATTATTAACTTTCAGTGAAAACCGACATCGCGTCCGAATTGGAGTTTTTCATCCATCTGGCCCGTCTGGGCAGCCTTTCGGCGGCCGCACGCGAACTCGACCTGACGCCCCCCGCCGCCACCAAGCGCCTGGCGCTGATGGAACGGCGGTTGGGCGTGCGGCTGGTCAACCGCAGCACGCGCAATCTCAGCCTGACTCCCGAAGGCGAGACCTACCTGTCGCACGCGTCGAAGATCCTTGATGACCTGCGCGCGATGGAAGACGCGGTCTCCAGCAGCGGCGGCACACCGCGCGGCGCGCTGAAAGTGAACGCCACCTTGGGATTCGGCCGCACCACCATCGCCCCGCTGGTCTCGGACTTTGCCAAGCGCTATCCCGACGTCCAGGTCCAACTGGAAGTCACGGACCGGCCTGTCGACCTGGTGGAACGCGGGTTCGACCTGGCGATCCGTTTCGGCGAACTGCCCGACCGCCGCCTGAGCGCCCGACGCGTCATGTCCAACGGTCGCTTCCTGTGCGCGTCCCCCCGCTACCTGGACAAGCACGGCACCCCCGCCACGCTGGCCGATCTGGCCTCGCACCGCTGCATTCTGCATACGCAGAACGACGAAGCACACGGCGTGTGGCGATTCACCCGCGCGGGCGAAAGCGTGGCAATCAAGGTGGATGGGGCGCTGTCCAGTAACGACGGGGATATCGTGCTGGGCTGGGCATTGGACGGCCATGGCATCTTGATCCGCTCGGAATGGGATCTGGCCAAGTATTTGAAAAGCGGGCGGCTGCGAGTGGTATTGCCTGACTACACGCTGCCATCCGCCGACCTCTTTGTGTATTACCCGCAACGCAGAAATCAAACTGCGCGGGCCAGGGCATTTATCGATTATCTGGTTGAGGTGTTTCAAGCGCCGAACAAATAAAAAGCCCCCGCTTTTGCGGGGGCTTTTCCTGGCTACGTAGCCGTTCGGAAAACTTAGAACGGAATATCGTCGTCCATATCCGCCAGATTCGCACCGCTGCTGGCCGGGGCCGCTGCGGGAGCCGGGCGCTGTTGCGGGGCTGGGCGTTGCGCCGGGGCGCGTTGTTGTTGCGGGCGCGACGGGGCGTCGTCGTAGCCACCGCCACCACCGTAGCTGGCGCCACCGCCACCGCCGTCTTCGCGGCCGCCCAGCATTTGCATTTGGTCTGCCACCACTTCGGTGCTGTAACGGTCTGCGCCGGTGTCCTTGTCTTGCCACTTGCGCGTCTTCAGGCGGCCTTCGATGTAGACCGAGCGGCCCTTCTTCAGGTATTCGCCGGCGATTTCAGCCAGGCGGTTGTACATCACGACGCGGTGCCATTCGGTTTCTTCGCGGCGTTCGCCGGACGCCTTGTCCTTCCAGGTGGAGGTCGTGGCGATGGACATGTTGCAGATTGCAGCCCCTTCCGGGCTGTAGCGGACTTCCGGGTCGCGACCCAGGTTGCCCACGAGAATGACTTTGTTAACCGATGCCATGCCGATGTCCCTCAGTTGTTGACAGCCTGCGTCTGCGCGTTGCCGCGAGCGCGCCGGCAACAACATAAAAAGCGATGTTGAAGACCGGCTTCATGAAACACGCCGGTCATCATGACAATGACCGGCGACGCCTGGGATCCTATGACCCCCACTTCCGTGAAGCCCTAATTTGGTACGTATTATCGACGAAAAGACCCCGCCACGCCAAACGCGTTTCGTGACAAAGCGATCCACCCCGCGAATCGATTTAGGGGCTATTGAGCGCCATACGCAGCGCGATCGGCGACGGTTGGCGCTTAGTCGGGGACGCATCAGCAGGCCAATCGCCAGGCTGCTCAACCGCAGCCGACGCGCCTTGCCCCCCTGCGCCTGCGCCAGCTCGTTACTCGCCTTACGCCAGCGGCCGCAGCGCCCAGGTTACCGCCAGCCACACCGCCGACAGAATCGCCGCCCCAATAAACACCGCGCTGGCGCCTGAATGGGCCGCCAGCCAGCCACCCAGCGCACCGCCCGTAAACAGCCCAGCCGCTTGCGCCGTGTTGTAGAAGCCCAGCGCCAGCCCCTTGTACGCCTGCGGCGCCACGCGCGACACCAGCGAAGGCTGCAAGGCCTCCAGCACGTTGAAGGCGACAAAGAAACCGGTCAGCGCCACGGCCAGCGTGTAAAAACCGTGGCTGGCCGCCGGCAGCAGTGCGCACACCAGCACCAGGCCCGCCACGGCGGCGCGCAAGGCCCCCCGGTGGGCACGACGCTTTTCCGCGACGAACACCACGGGCACCATCAGCACGAACGACACCAGGATGACGGGCAGATAGACCTTCCACAGCTCGCGCGCGTCCAGCCCGCCCACCTTGGCCAGCAAGGCCGGCACCACCACGAACAGCGACACCTGGATCAGATGCAGCACGAACACACCAAAGTTCAGCCGCAGCAGGTCACGGTGGGTCAGCACTTCACGCGGCCGGGCGGCCTGCATGGTGCGGGCCTGGGTGCGCGGCACCACCGGCACCACAAAGCGCGCCACGCCCAGGCAGATCACGCCCAGGCAGGCGATGGTCCAGAACAAACCCGACAGCCCCCACCAGCCCACCAACACGGGCGACAAAACCAGCGACACCGCGAAAGACAGACCGATCGACCCGCCCACCATGGCCATGGCCCGGGTGCGCACTTCGTCGCGGGTGGCGTCCGCCAGCCAGGCGGTGACGGCGGCCGAAATCGCGCCCGCGCCCTGGATGGCGCGGCCGATGGTGATCCAGTACACGTCGGTCGCCTGCGCGCAGACGATGCTGCCCGCCACGAACAGCAGCAGCCCGAACAGCACAACAGGGCGGCGCCCCCAGCGGTCCGAGGCCAGGCCGAAAGGAATCTGCATGAATGCCTGGGTCAAGCCATACATGCCCAGCGCCAGGCCGACGCGCGCGGGGTCATCGCCACCCGGCAGGCCGGCCGCGGCCACGGCAAACACCGGCAGCAACAGGAACAGCCCCAACATCCGGGCGGCGAACAGGCCGGCCAACGCGACGCTGGCGCGGCGTTCGGAGGGGGTCAATTTCAGCTTGATGTCTGCCGGCATGCGAAAAATTCAACAATGACAAGGGCGGTGCGCGCGCGTGGATGTCACACGCTCACAGTCTGATCTGGCGGTGCGGCGCCGAACCCGCTTCAGTCCAACTTCGTGGACGGCCTTGAACGCGGGAGGTTTCGGCGCGCTATAGTAACAAGTTGGCCTTTGAAACCGCTTAAAAGAGCCTGATGGACACCCGATCGACGTGACAATACGCATACGGGGTGCACGCACCCACAACCTCAAGAACGTTTCGCTGGACCTGCCGCGCCACAAACTGGTGGTCGTCACCGGCTTGTCCGGCTCCGGCAAGTCTTCGCTGGCGTTCGATACGCTGTACGCGGAGGGCCAACGACGTTATGTGGAAAGCCTGTCCGCGTATGCCCGCCAATTTCTCCAGCTGATGGACAAGCCGGACGTCGACCTGATCGAAGGGTTGTCGCCGGCCATCTCTATTGAGCAAAAGGCCGCGGGCCACAACCCGCGTTCCACCGTCGGCACCATTACCGAAATCCACGACTACCTGCGCCTGCTGTATGCGCGGGTCGGCACGCCCTACTGCCCCGATCACGGCCTGCCGCTACAGGCGCAGTCCGTCAGCCAGATGGTTGACGCGGTGCTGGGCTGGACGCCCGAAACGCGGCTGGCCGTGCTGGCGCCCATCGCGCGCGGCAAGAAAGGCAGCTTCGAGGACGAATGCGCCAGCTTGCAGGCGCAAGGCTATGTGCGGCTGCGGGTAGACGGGCAACTGATGGAAATCGACGGCATGGCGCCGTTGAAGAAAACCGAAAAGCACGACATCGACGTCGTCATCGACCGGCTGCGCATCAAGCCGGAAAGCAAGCAGCGCCTGGCGGAAAGCTTTGAAACCGCGCTCCAACTGGCGGATGGGCGCGCGCTGGCGCTGGACATGGACAGCGAACACGAGCAGGTTTTCTCCAGCCGCTACGCCTGCCCGGTGTGCAGCCACAGCCTGCCTGAACTGGAACCGCGCCTGTTCAGCTTCAACAACCCGATGGGCGCTTGCCCCAGCTGTGACGGCATCGGCCAAGTGGGCTTTTTCGACCCCAAGCGGGTCGTGGCTTTCCCCGAACTAAGTCTGGCCGCCGGTGCCATCCGGGGCTGGGACCGCCGCAACGCCTTCACGCATTCGCTGCTGACCAGCCTGGCGGCGCATTACGAATTCGACATTGAAGCCCCGTTTGAAGAGCTGCCCGAAACCCTGCGCGACAAGGTGTTGTACGGGTCGGGCGAAGAAGAAATTTCGTTCCTCTACCTGAACGAAAAGGGCCGCAGCACCGTCAAGCGCCACACCTTCGAAGGCGTCATCCCGAACCTGGAACGCCGCTGGCGCGAAACGGATTCCGCGACCGTGCGCGAAGAACTGGGCAAGTACCGCAACATCAAGACCTGCCCGGACTGCGCCGGCTCGCGCTTGCGCCCCGAAGCCCGCAACGTGTTGATCGGCCACGATCCGCGCGGCGGCGAGCGCCACGGCCAAGCCATTTATGAAGTCGAGGCCATGCCGCTGTCCAGCTGCCTGGCCTGGTTCCGTGACCTGAGCCTGACGGGCGCCAAGCAGGAAATCGCGCAGCGCATCGTGCGCGAAATCGAAGCGCGGCTCAGTTTCCTGAACAACGTGGGTCTGAACTATCTGTCGCTGGACCGCAGCGCCGACACCATCTCGGGCGGCGAGGCCCAGCGCATACGCCTGGCCAGCCAGATCGGTTCCGGCCTGACGGGCGTGATGTACGTGCTGGACGAGCCGTCCATCGGCTTGCACCAACGCGACAACGACCGCTTGATCGGCACCTTGCAACACCTGCGAGACCTGGGCAACAGCGTCATCGTCGTCGAGCACGACGAAGACATGATCCGCATGGCGGACTGGGTGGTCGACATGGGTCCGGGCGCGGGCGAGCACGGCGGCGAAGTCGTGTCGCAGGGTGATCCTGAAACGGTGCAGCGCGATCCGAACTCGCTGACGGGCCAGTACTTGAGTGGCGCGCGCGAGATCGCGATTCCGCCGCGCCGCCCGGTCAACGACGAACTGCCGTGGCTGACCTTGACCGGCGCCAGCGGCAATAACCTGAAAGACGTGGAACTGCGCGTGCCGGCCGGCCGCCTCGTCTGCGTCACGGGCGTGTCCGGTTCCGGCAAGTCCACGCTGATCAACGACACGTTGGCGGTCGCGGTATCGCGCCAGCTGCATCACGCGCAAAGCGAACCCGCCCCCTACGTGTCGATGCAAGGGCTGGAGAACTTCGACAAGATCATCAGCGTCGACCAAAGCCCCATCGGCCGCACGCCGCGCAGCAACCCGGCAACCTACACCGGGCTGTTCACCCCCATCCGCGAACTCTTCGCCGGCGTGCCGGAAGCGCGTACGCGGGGCTATGACCCGGGCCGGTTCAGTTTCAACGTCAAGGGTGGCCGCTGCGAAGCGTGCCAGGGCGACGGCGTGGTCAAGGTGGAAATGCACTTTCTGCCCGACATGTACGTGCCTTGCGACGTGTGCCACGGCAAGCGCTACAACCGCGAAACGCTTGAAATCCGCTACCGGGGCCGCAACATCAGCGAAGTGCTGGATTTGACGGTCGAACAGGCGCTGGAATATTTCGAGTCCGTGCCGGCGATCTCGCGCAAGCTGCATACGCTGATCGATGTCGGCCTGTCTTATATCCGGCTAGGCCAAAGCGCCACCACCTTGTCGGGCGGCGAAGCGCAGCGCGTGAAGCTGTCTTTGGAACTGTCGCGCCGTAGCACCGGGCGCACGCTGTACATCCTGGACGAACCCACCACCGGCCTGCATTTCCGCGACATCGAACTGCTGTTGCAGGTGCTGAACCAGCTGGTCGACAGCGGCAATACCGTACTGATCATCGAGCACAACCTGGACGTCATCAAAACGGCGGACTGGCTGATCGACATGGGCCCGGAAGGCGGCGACGGCGGCGGCTATGTCGTGGCACAGGGCACACCCGAGGATGTTGCCAACACGAAGGCCAGCCACACGGGGCAATATCTGGGCAAGCTGCTGCGCCGCAACGCAGGCAGGTAAATCGAAGCGCACCTAATCGAAGCACACGTTACGGCGGAAACCGCACTATGTACACCCTGATCATCGGCAACAAGAATTACTCATCGTGGTCCTTGCGGCCGTGGCTGGCGCTACGCGCGGCAGGCATCGCATTCAGCGAGCAAAAGCTCGGTTTCTTCACGGAGGCGTTTACGCGCCAAGTGGCGGCGGTGTCGCCCGCCGGCCTGGTGCCGGTGCTGCTGGACGGTGACTTCGCCGTGTGGGATTCGCTGGCCATCTGCGAATACGCGGCTGAACAGCACCCCGACGCGGCCCGGTGGCCCCGGGACGCCAAGGCGCGCGCGCGGGCGCGGTCGATTGTGGCGCAAATGCACAGCGGCTTCACGGCGCTGCGCAACACGATGCCGATGAATATCGAAGCGCATCTGCCGGACATCGACGTGCCCGAGGCGGCGCGGCAAGACATCGAACGCGTGCAAGCCATCTGGCGCGACACGCGCGCGCAGTTCGGCCAGGGTGGCCCGTTCCTGTTCGGTCAGTTTTCAATTGCCGACGCGTTCTATGCGCCGGTGGTGTCACGCTTTACCACGTACAACGTGGCCGCGACGGGCGCCGTGCGCGATTACATGGACGCGGTGATTGCGCTGCCGGCCATGCAGGAATGGATACGCGACGCGCGCGCGGAAGCGACGTTCGTGCCGGAAGACGAGCCGTACCGCACGCATCGCTGAGCAGGCGCAATGCGGCGCGGGCCGCGGTACGGCGGCCCGGCAACGCCAGCGGCACCGCTTAGCCCATTTCAAACAGCCGTTTATGCTCGCGAATGGCGTAGCGGTCGGTCATGCCGGCGATGTAATCCGAAATAGCGCGGGCCTGTTCATTGAATGCCTCACGCCGGTAGTCGGGCGGCAACAGACGCGGATCATCCAGGAACGCCGCGAACATTTCGCGCACGATACGGCGCGCCTTCGCGGTCATGCGCAGCACCTGGTAATGCCGGTACAAGTTGTCGAACAAGAACTTCTTCAGCGCGTCGGCCTCGCGCCGGATCTCGTCCGAAAAACCGGCCAAAGGCGGTGCGCGGCGCACATCGCCAACGCTGGTCGGGGCCGCGTCACGAATGCGGGCCAGCGACGTCTGCGTCAAGTCGACAATCAAGGTGTTGATCATGCGGCGGATCGTCTCGGCCACCGCGCGGCGCGGCGCCAGGCCGGGATAGCGGTCCAGCACTTGGGCATGGTGGCGTTCAAAGATCGACACGTCCTGTAGCTGCTCCAGCGTGATCAAGCCGGAACGCAGGCCGTCGTCGATATCGTGGTTGTTGTAGGCCACTTCGTCGGCCAGGTTGGCCAGCTGCGCTTCCAAGGACGGCTGCGTGCGGTTCAAGAAACGCTCGCCCACATCACCCAGCTGGCGCGCATGCGCGGCCGAGCAATGCTTAAGGATGCCTTCGCGCGTTTCAAAGCAAAGGTTCAGGCCGTTGAAGTCCGCATAGCGTTCTTCAAGCTCGTCCACCACACGCAGGCTTTGCAGGTTGTGCTCGAAGCCGCCGGCCTCGGGCGCCAGCTCACGCATGCAGGCATTCAGTTCGTCCTGGCCGGCGTGGCCAAAGGGTGTGTGGCCAAGATCGTGCGCCAGTGAAATGGCTTCGGTCAGGTCTTCGGACAGCCCCAGGCTACGAGCCAGCGTGCGCGCGATCTGCGCCACTTCCAGGCTGTGCGTCAGTCGCGTGCGGAACAGATCGCCTTCATGGTTGACGAAGACCTGCGTCTTGTATTCCAACCGACGAAAGGCGCCGGAATGGACGATGCGGTCACGGTCACGCTGAAACTCGGTCCGGTTTTCGGGCGGTGGTTCGGCATAAGCCCGACCGCGCGATTGGGACGGGTCGGATGCGTAGGAAGCCAGCTCTTTCATCTGCAACACCGTCTCCATCGCGGTTACTGGGTGGTTCGGGACAAGACGGCTCGCACCGCTTCGTCCGGGGCCGCGCGCATCAGCGCTTGGCCTATGCGCGGCATGAGCACGTAGCGGATCGAGCCGCCTTCGGTCTTCTTGTCGACCTGCATCAGGTCCAGCCAGCGGTCGGCGCCC
>NZ_JBLVOL010000048.1:34635-61824 GCF_053543755.1 Achromobacter semiaridum
GGGCGGCCCCCACCACGGGGCAGCCGATTGCGGCCACCAGCGCGCGCACGCGTTGCACGTCGTCCCGCTTGAAGCCGGCCACATCGGCCGACAACTCAGCCGCCTGCACCATGCCGCAACCCACGGCCTCGCCATGCAGCCAGGCGCCATAGCCCAGGCCGGACTCAATGGCGTGACCAAAGGTGTGGCCCAGGTTCAGGATGGCGCGCAGGCCGGATTCGCGTTCGTCCTTGCCCACCACCTGCGCCTTCAGTTCGCAAGAGCGGCGAATGGCGTAGGCGACGGCCTGCGGGTCCAGCGCGCGCAGTTTTTGCACGTTGTCTTCGCACCAGGTCCAGAAGTCCGGGTCAAGGATCAGGCCGTACTTGATGACTTCGGCCAGCCCGGCGGAGACTTCGCGCGCGGGCAGCGTGTTCAGCACGTTGGTATCGATCTCGACGGCAACCGGCTGATAGAACGCGCCGATCATGTTCTTGCCCAGCGGATGGTTCACGGCCGTCTTGCCACCCACGGATGAATCCACCTGGGCCAGCAGCGTCGTGGGCACTTGCACGAAGCGCACGCCGCGCATGTACACGGCGGCGGCAAACCCCGTCATGTCGCCGATGACGCCGCCGCCCAGCGCCACCAGCACACAGCGGCGGTCCAGGCGATGGCTCAGCAGGGCATCAAAAATCAGGTTCAGCGACTGCCAGTCTTTGTAGGCCTCGCCATCCGGCAGTTCGATGCGCAACACGCGCTTGCCGGTGCGGGCCAGCGCGGCCTCGGCACGCTCGCCGTACAGGGCGGCCACCGTCGGGTTGGTCACGACCGCGATCGCGGTGGCGTCGGCGGGTATGCACTGGTCCAGGGCATCAAGACGGCCAGGGCCGATGTGGATCGGGTAGCTTCCGCCCGGGGTGTCGACGTCAACAACGTTCATATGCGCTTCTCGAAGGCTTGTAATTGCGGCAGCAGCGCCTTGACCAGCGTGTGGATGGGCATGGCCCCGGTTTCCACAACCAGATCGGCGACTTCTTTATAAAGGGGCTCCCGCAGGGTCATCAGGTCCCGCAGGGTGCCGCGCGGGTCGGCGGTGGCCAGCAACGGGCGATTGCGGTCGCGGCAGGTACGGCGGAACAATTCGTCCACGCTGGCCCGTAAATAGATGACGATTCCGCGCTCGCGCAGGCGCTGGCGGTTTTCACTTGCCAGGATGGCGCCGCCACCGGTGGCAAGAATAATGTTGCGCCGTTGGGTACACTCCTCCAAGGCGGCGGACTCTCGGCGACGAAAACCGGCTTCGCCCTCAATTTCGAAGATAACCGGCACCCGAACGCCGCAACGCGCCTCGAGCTCATGATCCAGATCCATAAACTCGCGCCCCAGCGCACGCGCCAGGCTTCGGCCTATGGTGGTCTTGCCCGCGCCCATCATTCCCACCAGGAACACGGGCAGGTCATGCGGCAATGGCACGGTCTTGCCTGTGCACTCGATGGCGCAAGGCACGTGGTCAGGCCCCTGGTCGGAGGGCGCTGGGTCCGGGTCAGCCTCCGGACATGAATGGGCGGAAAAGTTCATGTCGGCATTATCACATCTGCCGCCAGTTGCCCGCGCACCACACAGAACAATCTTGTTACAGAAACCGATCCCTCTCGCTGAGATGGGACCGGAGATACCCGTAAAATCGCCGCGATGAGCAAGCCCCAGAATTCCTCCAAGAAAGACAAACCCGCCAAGAGCGGCTCCCCGATCCTGCGATTCTTCGTAAAAACCGGCATCCTTTTTGCCGGCCTGTTCCTGTGCGGCGTACTGCTGGCCGGAATGGCGCTGGCGCTGGCCTGGCCGAACCTGCCCGACTTGAACGCCATGACGGACTACCGCCCGCGGGTGCCGCTGCGCGTGTACACGGCCGACCGCGTGCTGATCGGGGAATTCGGCGAAGAACGCCGCAACGTGCTGCGTTTCAATGAAATTCCCGACGTCATGAAGTCGGCGGTGCTGGCGGCGGAAGACGACCGCTTCTACCAGCACGGCGGTATCGACTGGACGGGCGTGGTGCGGGCGGGCCTGACCAACCTGATCAACATGTCCAAGACGCAGGGCGCCAGCACGATCACGATGCAGGTGGCGCGCAATTTCTACCTGTCGTCGGAAAAGACCTATTCGCGCAAGTTCTACGAACTGCTGCTGACGTTCAAGATTGAGTCCGAGCTGACCAAGGACCAGATCCTTGAGCTCTACATGAACCAAATCTACCTGGGCCACCGCGCCTACGGTTTCGCCGCCGCGTCGCGTACGTACTTCGGCAAGCCCTTGTCGGAAGTGACCCCCGCCGAAGCCGCCATGCTGGCCGGCATCCCGAAGGCGCCTTCGCGCTTCAACCCGATTTCGAACCGCCCGCGCGCCGAACTGCGCCAGCGTTACGTGCTGGGGCGGATGCAGTCGCTGGGCTACCTGACCGAGCCGGAATACAAGCAGGCCATGGCGCAGCCCATCATCATGAAGTCGGCCGAAGGCACGCCAGCGGGCGGCTATTCGATTCACGGCGAATATGTGGCGGAACTGGCACGCCAGCTGCTCTATAACGTGTACCAGGACAACGTCTATTCGCGCGGCATCAATATCTACACGACCGTGCAGTCCAAGGACCAGGAAGCCGCCTATCGCGCCGTGCGCGAGGGCGTGCTGGAATACACGCGCCGCGCGCCCTACCCCGGCCCCGAAGAACAGCTGGACCTGCCCCCGGGCACCGAGAACAACCCGGCCGCGCTGGACGAATTCCTGGACGGCGTGTTCGACAAATTCAGCGACAGCGGCGACCTGCTGACCGCGCTGGTGCTGTCGGCCAGCCCCACCGAAGTGAAACTGGCGCGCAGCTCGCGCGAGATCATCACCGTCACCGACAAGAAAGTGCTGGGCGTTGTTGCCCGCGCACTGAACGACAAGGCCAAGCCCGAACAACGCATCAAGCGCGGCTCGGTGGTCTATATCCGCAAGTTCGGCGACAACTGGGAAATCATCAACCTGCCGTCGGTGCAGGCAGCCTTCGTGGCGCTATCGCCGCAGGATGGCGCCATCCGCGCGATGATCGGCGGTTTCGATTTCTATCGCGGCAATTTCAACCGCGTGACGCAAGCGTGGCGCCAGCCGGGCTCGAACATCAAGCCCTTCATCTACGCGGCTTCGCTTGAGCGGGGCCTGACGCCGGCCACGCAGATTTCCGACCAACCGTTCGAACTGACGGCGGCGCAAACCGGCTCGAAAGCCTGGAATCCCAAGAACTACGGCAATCAATACGAGCCCATGCTGACCTTGCGCCAGGGCCTGTACAAGTCCAAGAACATGGTGTCCATCCGCATCCTGCAAGCCATTGGCCCGCAGTACGCACAGGACTACCTGACCCGCTTCGGCTTCGACAAGGCGCGTCAGCCTGCCGTGCTGCCGCTGGCGCTGGGCGCAGGCAGTGTCACGCCACTGCAACTGGCCGGCGCGTTCTCGGTGTTCGCCAACGGCGGCTACCGCGTCACGCCCTACCTGATCGACCGCGTCACCGACAGCAGCGGCAAGGTCATCATGCAGTCCAAGCCCGTAGTGGCTGGCGACGCGGCGGCCCGCGCCATTGACCCGCGCACCGCCTGGGTCATGGACGACATCCTGCGCGGCGTGGCCACCTACGGCACGGCCGCGCGTGCCCGCGCGCTGCTCAAGCGCAACGACATCGCCGGCAAGACCGGCACCACCAACGAATCCGTGGACGCCTGGTTCTCGGGCTACACGCCGAACCTGGTGGCAACGTCGTGGCTGGGCTTTGACCAGCCCAAATCGCTGGGCTCACGCGAGACCGGTGGCGGCGTCGCCATGCCGATCTGGGTCGACTACATGCAAGACGTGCTCAAGGGCGTGCCGGAAGAAAAGCCGCGCCCCCGCCCCGATGGCCTGATCGTGGAAAACGGCGAGTTCTACTTCTCTGAATTCCCGCCCGGACAGGCCGTGGCCCGCCTGGGGCTGGCCGAAGCCGACACGCTGGGCGAATTCCTGAACGGCCTGGGCGGCAGCAGTAGCCCGGATACGAAGATCAAGGTGGCGCCGGGCGTGGGAACGCAAAACGCGGCCCCGTGGTCGCAGAAGATACCGTTCTGATGAAAAAAGGCCGGCCTGTATAGGCCGGCCTTATAGTTTTTAGTCAGACCTCAGCTGTTCACTGAAGCCCCACTTCGGCCGCCCTGAACCGCTTGAAATCCCAATGCCGGCCCGGCGCGGCGTCCAGCAACTGGCGCGTGTAGCCATCTTGCGGTCGAGTCAGCACCGCAGCCGCCTCCCCCGCCTCGACGATCTGCCCCGACTTCATCACGACAATCGAATCGCAGATCTGCGCGGCGACGCGCAGGTCGTGCGTGATGAACAGCACCGCCGTATCGGTTCGGGCGCGTATGTCTTCAATCAGTTTCAGCACCTGCGCCTGTACCGACACATCCAGCGCGGAAACCGCCTCGTCGGCAATCAGAATGTCGGGCCGCAGGGCCAGGGCGCGCGCAATGCAGATGCGCTGGCGCTGCCCGCCCGAGAACTGATGCGGGTAGCGCTCCATGGTGTCCGCGCCCAGTCCGACGATATCCAGCAGCTCGATCGCCCGGGCTTGCGCCTCGTCTTGCGGCACGCCGAAGTTGCGCATGCCCTCAATGATCGAATCGCCCACGCGAATGCGCGCATTCAGCGACCGGTACGGGTCCTGGAACACTACCTGGATGCGCTTGCGCACAGGATGGAATTCTCGTTTGCTGGCCGTGGCGATCTCGGTGCCGTCCAGGCGCACGCTGCCTGAACTGGGGTCGATCAGGCGAGCGATGCACCGCGCGAGGGTGGACTTGCCCGAACCCGATTCACCGACGATGCCGACGATCTCTTTCTTGCGCAACGTGAAGCTGACATCGCGCACGGCGTGCACCGCGCGCTTTGCCTTGAAGAAGCCGCGCTCGTTATAGGTCTTCTGCAGCCCATTGACGACCAGCACAGGTTCGCCTTCGGGCGCCTGCCGGGCCGACGGCGCCAGGCCCGGCACCGATGACACCAGCATACGGGTGTAAGCCTCTTTCGGACGCGCCAGAATCTCGTCGCGGGTGCCGACTTCCACCAGCTTTCCACGGTTCATTACCGCAATACGATCCGCAATTTCCGCCACCACGCCAAAGTCATGCGTGATGAACAGCACCGCGGTGTTGTGCGACTTCTGCAACTCCAGAATCAAAGCCAGGATCTGCTTCTGGGTGGTCACGTCCAGCGCGGTGGTCGGCTCGTCGGCGATCAGCAGCTTGGGGTTCAGGATCAGCGCCATGCAGATGACGATGCGCTGGCGCTGTCCGCCAGACAACTGATGTGGGTAGGACTGGTAGATGCGCTCCACGTCCGGCAGCCGCACCGACTCCAGCATGTCCAGGATCCTGCGCTTGCGCGAGGCCGCGTCCATGGCGCTATGGGTGCGCAGCACCTCGTCGATCTGCCAGCCTACCGTGCGCACCGGGTTGAGCGCCGTCATGGGCTCTTGGAAAACCATGGACATGCGGGTGGCACGCAACTCACGCAGGCGTTCCGGCGTGCACGCCAGCACGTTTTCACCGTCAAGCAATATGCGGCCGCCGCTGGGCCGCAGCGCGTCCGGCGCCAACAGGCCCATAACCGAAAACGACGTGACGGATTTGCCCGAGCCGGACTCCCCGACCACACACAGCGTCTCACCGGCGTGTATGTCGAAGCTGATTCCTTCGACCACTTGGCACGGCTCATCCGCGGGCGCGCCGACAAGCGTCACCGACAGATTCTGCACTTGCAGCACGGGCATTGTGGAATCGTTCATATCAGACCCTTCGCGCCATCTTGGGATCAAGGGCATCGCGCATGGCGTCGCCCAGCATGTTCACGCTGAGCACAGTCAGCGCCAGGAACAGGCCCGGCAGCAGGATAAGCTCTGGCTTGATCTGGAAGTACATCCTGCCTTCGGCGATCACATTGCCCCAGGACGGAAACTCGGGCGGCATACCAACGCCCAGGAAGCTCATGACCGCCTCGGACAGCATGGCTGAAGCAAAGATGAAGGTGCCCTGCACGATCAGCGGCGCCACCGTGTTGGGCACCAGATGGCGCCGCATCAGCACGTGCGTGGGCGTGCCCAGCGAAATGGCCGCTTCTACGTAGGGTTCGTCGCGCAGGCTCAGGATCAGGCCGCGTACCAGGCGCACGACGCGAGGAAATTCGGGCACGGCAATGGCGATCAGCACCGTCAGCATGCTGGCGCCGGTCACGGCTACCAGCGCGATGGCCAGCAGGATGCTGGGCACGGACATGATGCCGTCCATGACGCGCATGATGACCATGTCCGCCGCGCGAAAGTGGCCCGCGATCACGCCCAGCGCCAGCCCGGGTATCAACGCAGCCACCGCCGTGCCCGCTCCGATCATCAGTGAAATGCGCGCGCCATGGACGACGCGCGACAGCACGTCGCGGCCATAGGCGTCGGTGCCAAACCAATGCTCGGCGGAAAAGCCCTTCAGGCGCTGCATGGGATCGATGGCCATGGGATCGGCCATTTGCAGCCAATTGGCGGAGATGGCGGCCAGGACGATGATCGCAAGCATCATCATCGCCGCCATGACCGGCCAGGTGGAAAACGTGCGAACCAGCGCGGACGCGGGTCGCTGGCGGATGGCGGGCGCAACGCCGGCCCCACCCGCGATCGAGTGTATGGAAGTGGACATGCAAGTTCCTTCAATAACGGATGCGCGGATCGAACACCGAGTACAGAACGTCTATGGTCAGGTTCACGCCGATGTAGACAAGCGAGAACAGCAGGATCAGTCCCTGGATCAGCGGATAATCCCGGGCCAGCACGGACTCAACCACCAGCCGCCCCAGGCCGGGCAGGTTGAACACGGATTCCGTGACGACCACGCCACTGATCAACAGCGCGATGCTTACGCCGATCACGGTGATGATGGGAACGGCTGCGGTGCGCAGCGCGTGCGCCATCATCACGGCGCGTTCGGTGATGCCCTTGGCGCGCGCGGTGCGGATGAAGTCTTCGCCCATTACCTCCAGCACGCTGCTACGAGCAATGCGCGCGATCAAGGCCACAAACCCGGTGCTTAGCGCGATGGTGGGCAGCAACAGGTGCATGCCGAAGGCGACAAGGCCCGCCGACGGCGACTTATAGCCTTGCACGGGCAGCCAGCCCAGCTTCATGGCGAACAGCAGGATCAGCGCATAGCCCGTGACGAAGATGGGCACCGAAAAGCCCAGCACCGAAAACGCCATGACCGCCCGGTCCGTCCGGGTGCCGCGCCGCCATGCGGAGAACACGCCCAGCGGCACCGCGATCAGCGTGGACAGCAGGATGGTCGACAGCGCCAGCGCCAGGGACGGCCCCACGCGGGAGCTGATCATCGCTGTCACGGGCGTGCCTGAATGCAGCGATACGCCCAGATCGCCTTGTAGCACCTGCCCGCTCCACAGAAGGAACTGGGTGGCCAGCGACCGGTCCAGTCCCATGTGCTCGCGGATCTGCGCCAGCTGCGTCTCGGTGGCCGCGTCGCCTGCCAGCATCAGCGCCGGATCTCCCGGCGTCAGGCGCAGCAGGCAAAACACCAGCACGGCCACCGTCACCACCACGGGAACGGTAGCCAGAATGCGCCTGAGTAGGTAGCTGAACATGCTGGCTCACCGGCTGGCTTTCTTGATGTTCCAGAACACGGGCGCGGGCGACTCCAGCACGCCCGACAGCTTCTTGTTGTAGGCGGCGGCGGTCTCGATCTGGCCCAGGGTGACGGCCACGCCTTCATCCAGCATCACGTCCTGCAACTGGTCGGCGATCTGTTTGCGTTCCGGCTCCGTCGCCGCCACCAGGAACTGGTCACGCAGCGCTTCAACCTTAGGCACGGTCGGCCAGCCGAACCAGGCCTTCTCGCCGTTTGCCGACACGCCATAGTTGCGCAGCGGATCCATGATTTCGCTGACGTGCCACGTCGTCACGAAAATGCTCCAGCCGCCCTTGGCGGGCACGTCGCGGTTGGCGCGGCGCGACAGCATGGTCATGAAGTCCATGGCCTGCAATTGCACGTTGAAGCCCGCCTGGCGCAGCTGCTGTGCCATCACCACGGGAATGGCGGAGGCCATGGCAATGTCGGTGGCATGCAGGATCACCACGGGGGCGCCGTCATACTTGGCCTCTTTCAGCAGCGCCTTCGCCTTGTCGATGTTGGACGGCACGATCATGTCGGCGCGCGTATCGCTGGAATACGGCAGGCCGCAACCGAACACCGCGCCGCAAGTTTTGAAGAACTCCGGATCACCCACCTGCGCCTTCAGAATGTCGCCCTGACCGACCGCATACATGGCCGCCTGGCGCACCAGCTTGTTGTCGAAGGGCGCGTTAAGCTGGTTGAAGCGGTACATGGGCTGGTAGCCCATCTTGTCCAGCACGCGCAGCGTCAGGTCCGGTGAACCTTTCACCATCGGCACCAGGTCAAAAGGCACGGTTTCGATGTAATCGACCTCGCCGCCCAGCAGGGCATTCACGGTCGTCATCGGGTCGGCCATCGCCACCCATTCCACGCGGTCCACGTTGACCACCTTGCCACCCGCCGTCCAGCTGGGCGCTTCCTTGCGCGGCACGTAGTCGGTGTTCTTTTCGTACACCGTCTTCACGCCTGGCTGGAATTCCTGTTGCACGAACTTGAAGGGCCCGGACCCGGTGTAATCGCTGATGGCCTGTGCCACCGGCGTTTGCGCGACCCGCTTTGGCATCATGAAGCTGGGCAGGCCGCTGGGCTTGCCCAGTGCCGACAGCACGTCGGCAGGGGCCGTCAGCACGATCTTGAACGTTTTGTCATCGACGACATCCATCGACGCGACCAGCGGCATGAGCTGGCGACCGGTCTTGTCCGACTGCGCCCAGCGCTGAATGGACGCCACGCAATCCTCGGCCTTGACGGCGGTGCCATCGTGCCATTTCAGCCCGTCGCGCAACGTAAAGGTGTAGGTCTTGCCGTCCGGCGAGATCTCCCACTTGTCCGCCATCTGCGGTTGAATCTTGTTGCTCGCGTCCGTCGCCAACAGCGTGTCGTAGATCATGTAGGCGTGGTTGCGCGTCTGGTGCGAGGCCGTCAGCACAGGGTCCAGCACCGTCAGCTTGCTGGCCATCACCACCGTCAGCGTTTCCGCCTGTGCGGGCGCCCAGACCAGGGCAGCGGCGCAAGCCACTGCCGCGCCAACGCGGCTCAGGCCGTAGCGGGTTTCAAGTCTTTCAGCATTCAGATAAGCCATGTCATTCCCTTGTAGTTTTATGGACGAACGGGGCCTGTGCCGGCCCTTCGGATAGATTTCGATCAGGTCACACGACGTCGAATGACAGCGGCGACATCTGTTGCGCGCTGCGGCCAGCCACCATGTCGCGCGAAGGCACCAGCGCCTCGGCCCGGCGCTGGGCCTCGTCCACCTGCTCGGCGGCGTTGCGGTAATCCAGCGTATGCACCTGCCCTTCGTGCAGCACGCGGCGGCCGTCGATGTATACGGTGTGCACGGCGCGGTCCGCGGCGGCGTAAACAAGACTGCGCACGGGGTCGCGGGACGGGCGCATCAGGTGATGCGTCATGTCCACCATCACCAGGTCGGCCCGCGCGCCCACCGCGATGCGGCCCAGATCATCGCGGCCCAGCGCCTTCGCGCCACCGACCGTCGCGGCGTGGAACACTTCGCCCGTGGTGACCGCGCGCGGTGTCTGCGCCATCAAGCGAGCCAGATAGCCCACGTGGCGCATTTCCTCGATCATGTTGTGCGGATACGTGTCCGTGCCGATGCCAAGATTGATGCCCGCGCGGCGATAGCGCCCGAAGTCGCGCAGCGCCATGCCCCGGCGCATGAAGACCGTGGGGCAGTGCGCCACGCTGGCGCCTGTCTCGGACAGGATGGACAGGTCCGTCGCCGTGCTCCAGTGCGTATTCGGGTGATCGTCCACGAAGATGCCGTGGCCGACGATGCTGCCCGGATCCAACACGCCCAGGCTATGCAGCCACTGAACCGGTGTAAGGCCATGGCGGCGCGTGATTTCGTGAAACTCCGGCAGAGACTGCGCGGCATGTGTCTGCCAGCCGATGCCCCGACGCTTTGCCTCTTGATGACTGGCCTTCAGCAGTTCGGGCGTGCAGGTGTCGATCTGCGCGGGCACCAGCATGCCCGTCAGGCGGCCGCACGCGTGCGCCTCGGCCTTGTCGATTAGTGCCAGCGCGCGCTCCATGCCCGCTTCGCCCGCCTTCTCGTTCCAGTCGTACTCCACGACATGGCCGTTGCGCGTGTACCAGCGCGCCGAGCGGAACATGGGCGCGATATAAGCCCGCAGGCCGCTTTGCACCATGATGTCGATCCAGTGCTCGTGTGCCACCGACATGTCCACCACGGTCGTCACGCCCGACATCAACAGCTCCGCGGCGGCCAGCGTCAGTTGCGCGGGCGCGGCCTCGTCGTCGCCTTCCATGGTGGGCATGTACTCGTACAGATTCGAGTTGTACAGGCCCGGTGACCCGGTTTCGTCCGTGTAGCCTTTGTTGATGGGCTCATGCACCAGATGGCTGTGGATATCCACCAGGCCAGGCATCACCATCATGCCGTTGCCGCTGACGATTTCCGCATCCGGCGTGGCCGCCTGCGCCCCCGCCCCGACGTGCGTGATACGGCCGCCCTCAAAGGCCACGTCGGCGTTTTTCATGTAGACGTGCTGCTGGCGCGACGCGTCCCAGGCAACCACAACGTCGGCGTTCTTGATCAGGGTAGTCTTCAACGTTATTTCCTCCGAAATGAATGGCGGATATCCATGTGGCGCGCTGCGTTAGCGCCAGTCTGGCCGCGTGCCCTGGCGGGCGCTGGGCGGCGCCAGGCTGGGCAGCCCGCGCGGCAAAAACTTTCCTTGGCCCGGCGTGCCCGTAAAGCGCTCGCCGTCCCAAACGACTTGTCCACGCAGCAACGTCATCGCGGGCCACGCCCGCAGCGTCGTGCCCGCGTACGGCGTGTAATCCACCGCGTGGTGCAGATGTTCATTGGCGAGCGTGAACTCACGCTCTTCCCAAATCACCAGGTCGGCATCGCTGCCGATGGCCAGCGTGCCCTTTCGCGGGTACAGGCCATAGGCGCGCGCCGGCTGGGTTGCGGTCAGCTCCACAAAGCGATTCACGCTGATGCGGCCGCCCAACACCCCTTCTGAATACAGCAGCGGCATGCGCGTTTCGATGCCGGGAATGCCGTTCGGGATATGACGGAACGCCACCTCTTTGCCGCCGGGCGTCTTGCCGTCCTCGCCGGTCAGGTTGAAGGGCGAGTGGTCGGACGAAAACACCGTGAAAAGGCCGTCCGCCAGCCCCTGCCAGATTTGCTCCTGGCTGGACTTGTCGCGCGGCGGCGGGCTGCACACGCAGCGCGCGCCGAAATAGCTGTCGTCCACGCCAAGATCCGCGGCGGTCAGAAAAAGGTATTGCGGGCAGGTTTCGGCATAGACATTCAGGCCCTTGGCGCGCGCCTCGCGGATTTGCGCGACCGCTTCGCCGCCCGAGATGTGCACCAGCAGGATGGGAACGTCGATAAGTTCGGACAGAGCGATGGCGCGATGGGCGCCTTCGCGCTCCACCAGCATCGGCCGCGAAACGGCATGAAAGCGCGGCGCGGTGCGGCCAGAGGCCTCCAGGCGGCGCGTCAGCCAGGCGATGCAATCGGAGTTTTCGGCATGAATCATCGCCATGCCGCCATGCACGCGCGCCACGTCCAGCACGTCCAGGATCTGGGCGTCGGACAACTTCAACGCGTCGTACGTCATGTACAACTTGAACGAGGTGTAGCCGGCCGCTATCAGGCGCGGCAGCTCGTCGGCCAGCACGGTCGGCGTGGGGTCGGTCAGGATCAGGTGAAAGGCATAGTCCACGCAGGCTCGGCCGTCGGCGCGCTGGTGGTAATCGTCGATGGCGGCCTGCACCGTGGCGCCCTTGCGCTGCGCCGCGAAGGGGATCACGGTGGTCGTGCCCCCGCAGGCGGCCGAGCGCGTACCCGTGAAAAAGTCATCCGCCAACTTCACGGGCGGCGCCATCGGCTGGTCCAGGTGGCAATGGGCGTCGATGCCGCCCGGCGTGACCACTCGTCCAGCCACATCGATTTCACACATGCCAGCCGCCAAGCCGTGGCCAATCTGCACGATGCGGCCATCCACGATCCCCAGATCCGCGCGACAGGTATCGCCGGCCGTTGCCAGCACCGCGTCGCGCAGCACCAGATCAAACCCTTGCTTCGTCATATGCGTCAGCCCGTCTGATCCACCCTTACTCCGCCGCGAAAGCGCGGCGGGATGGGCATGTTGTGAGCGGATTCTAGGCCGAATACAAAAATGATTACGCTAGTGATTACCCTGAAATATACATTTCCGGGTCAAATTGTTAACATTATTTTTGACGCTGGCTTCCGGGCCTTGTCCAATGCCGGCGGCTGATCGGGTATCTTCACGTTCATCCACCATGTTGCGGACAACATGCGGCCTACAAGCGGCAAGCGACCGCTTATTACCCGTGGCGGCGATCCCGCCCCGGCTCCTCACGCGCAAACCAAGAACGAGCCCATGGCATCAGATAAACGCGAAAACTCGGTCACCGGCATTTACGAGCGCATCTACCGCGCCATCCTGGACAACCGGCTCAAGCCCGGCACCAAGCTGGTCGAAGAACGTCTAGCCGAGATCTTTGAAGTCAGTCGGCCACGCATCCGCGAGGTTCTCGCACGCTTGGCCCACGAACAGATCGTCGAACTATTCCCGCAGCGCGGCGCCTATGTAGCCAAGCCGTCTATCGAAAAAGCGCGCGACGTCTTCGAGGCGCGCAGGCTGATCGAGCCCGCCGTCGTGCGCCGCCTGACGCAGAACCTTACGCCCGAAAAGCTGGCGCGGCTGCGCGAGCACGTACTGCTGGAACATGATGCGCGCAAGCGCGACGACAAACGCGCCATCATCCGGCTGGCAGGAGAATTCCATATCCTGCTGAGCGAACTGGCGGGCAACGGCGAACTGGCGCGCACGATGCGTGAGCTGTCCACGCTGACCTGCCTGGTTATCTTCCTGTACAACCTGCCCACCGCCACCAGCTGCCGCGACGACGAACACGAGCTGATTACCGAAGCCATCGCGGCGCGCGACGCCCAGCGCGCCGAGGAATTGACGCTGCATCACCTGGAGCACATCGAACAAAGCGTGAAGCTGGAATCGGTGGAAGAATCGGTGGATCTGGAAGAAGTCTTCAAGTTCTGACCCACATTGACCCAACCCCAAGCGAAAATAACGAAAAGCCCCGGGGTGTAAAACCCGGGGCTTCGTTGCATCTGAAGGGCCGGCCCATGACGGCCGGCCTTATCAGCCCTTGTTACTTTGCGAGTACGACGGCTTTATAGTTTCAGCGTAACCGGCACCCCGGCCGCACCCGAGCAGATTTGCGACAGGGCGTCCGGCAGTTGCGGGCCGCCACGGGTGTCGTTCCAATGTTGGCCGTCGTAGCGGTAGTGGAAGCCGCCGGTGCGGGCGGCTACCCACAGTTCCTGCATGGCGGCCTGGCTGTTCACGACGACATGGGTGTTGTCTTCGAAAACCATGGTCAGGACATTGCCGCTGCGGGTGGTTTCCACGTCGACGTCGAGCGAAGCCGCCCAGTCGTCGGCCTGGCTTTCGATGCTGTCCAGCACCTGGTCGATCAACGCAAGAAATTCGGTTTCGGTCATAATCGAGCCTGCAAGAATTACGGAGTTCCCAGTGTTCCAATTGGCATTCAGCCGCATGGCTCTTCGCATTGTAGCCACGCTTGTGGCCTCCGGCATGGTGGCGGCATGCGGCTACAAGGGGCCTTTATACATGCCGACGCCCGACGGCAAGCCGCCGTCGCGTTCGCAGCCCGCGCCGCAGATCCCTCCTCCTCCTTCGATCCCATGACGACAGCCTTTCCCCTGCCGCCGGAGTTGGCCGGCCATCCCTATTTCCAGTACCGCAATAACGTACTGTACGCCGAGGATGTGCCGCTGGACCATCTGGCGCATGGGCTAGGCACCCCGCTGTACGTCTATTCCCGCGCGGCGCTCAAGGCCGCTTGGGAAACCTATCGCAGCGCCATCGGGCCGCTGCCCGTGCTGGTCTGCTACGGGATGAAGGCAAACTCGAATCTGGCGGTGCTCAAGGAATTCGTGCGGTTGGGCGCGGGCTTCGACATCGTTTCCGGCGGCGAGCTCAAGCGCGCGCTGGCGGTGGGAGCCGAGCCCTCCAAGATCGTGTTTTCCGGCGTGGGCAAGCAAGCCTGGGAAATGCGCGACGCGCTGGTCGCGGGGGTGAAGTGCTTCAACGTCGAATCGGAAGACGAGTTGCGCCGCCTGTCCGAGGTGGCGCAGGATATGGGCTTGCGCGCGCCGGTGTCACTGCGCGTGAACCCGGATGTGGATGCGCAAACGCATCCCTATATATCCACCGGCCTGAAAGAAAACAAGTTTGGCATCGCCATCGAATCGGCGCTGGACGTTTATCGCGTCGCGCGCGAGTTGCCTGGCCTGGACATCGTAGGCGTGGACTGCCACATCGGCTCGCAGCTGACCGATATCAGTCCCTATTTCGATGCGCTGGAAAAGCTGCTGGACCTGATCGACGCGTTGGAGCGCGAAGGCATCCGCATCGCCCATCTTGATTTGGGCGGTGGGCTGGGCATCCGCTATACGGACGAGACGCCGCCGTCACCCAAGGCGTTGCTGGACCGGGTATTCGAACGGCTGAACGCGCGCGGCCACGGGCATCTGCATCTGGTGCTGGAGCCCGGCCGTTCGCTGGTGGGCAATGCGGGCATGCTGCTGACCACGGTCCAATATCTGAAGCATTCCCAGGCGCGCAATTTCGCGGTCGTCGATGCCGCCATGAACGATCTGCTGCGCCCCGCGCTTTACGAGGCCTATCACGGCGTACAGCCGCTACGCCCGCGCGCCGGTGATCAGGTGGAATACGACATCGTCGGGCCAGTATGCGAAAGCGCGGACTGGCTGGCCAAGGGGCGCGCGTTGGCCATCCAGCAAGGCGACGTGCTGGCGGTGGAATCCGCAGGCGCCTACAGCATGGCCATGGCCAGCAACTACAACACGCGCGCCCGCGCGGCCGAAGTCATGGTCGATGGCGACCACTACCACGTGGTGCGCCAGCGCGAGACGCTGGACGACCTGCTCAAGGGCGAGTCCGCGCTGCCTTGAACGTACGCCCGGGCGCTGGAGGCGTCCCGCCGCCCGGGCGCTTGTCATCCGTCTGGGCGGTTTCCATTACACCGTACTGGTGCGTGTCACTTGAACTCGTGCGAGATCGCGGCCGGCTTGTCCGCCGCAACCGTCAAGGTCATGCGATGCTCGCCCGCCGACGCATTGCGCACCGTGACCTGATAGCGTCCTGGCGTCAGGGACAGCTCCCGCAAGGGCGGACTAACCCCGCGTGAACGGCCGTTGATCAGGACTTCTCCCCACGGACGCACGGCAACGCGCACCGAAACAGGCGCGGCCTTCGGTGGCGCGGCCGGGGCGGGCGTGGCAGTGGTGGGCGCGGCTGTGGATGCGGCTGTGGATGCGGCTGTGGATGCGGCGTCGATATTGCTCGCACTGCCATCAGACGCCGAGGTAGGCGCGCCGCCACTGGAGGCCGATTCCACACCGGGCGACGGCGTTGCAGGCGTGGGCTGAGAAGCCGGCGATGGCTCATTCGAGGGCGCGGGCTGAGGTATCTGCGGTGGCTCAGTTGCTGGCGCAGGATGAGACACCCGCGGCAGTTCAGTGGCAGGAGCTGGCGGAGACGCCTGCGGTGCCTGAGTCGCAGGAGCTGGCGGAGACGCCTGCGCTGCCTGGGTCGCAGGCGCGGGCTGAGGTACCTGCGGCGGCTGAGGCGGCGCCGCCCGGGGTTGCTGCGGCGCCGGCACCCGGTCCGGGGTCGGCGCAGGGGCAGGCGCTGGAGCGGAGGCTGTCACGGTGGGCGACGCCTGGGGCGTTGGCGCCGAAGCTTCAGGCGTACCGGCCAGATCAATAGGTGTGGACGTCATGCGAACCCAGGCGTATCCGCCGCCCACCAGCAATAAGACGCATGCCGCGATCCACGGCAAGACGCGCGGACGGCGACGTGGAAGCTCGCGCGCCGTCTGCGCGACACGCGGGCCTGCCGGCGCTTCGGGAGGAGCCGACCGCGACACAGGCATCGTCGCGTCTACCGCAGGCGCGGCCGTCTGCGTCAAGGGCGCGGTCGCCTCTGGCGTCGGCGCGGTCGTCGGCGGCGGCGTGTTGACGTCGGCAGGCGTGGTCATCGTCGGCGACACGACGGGCAATATCGGCGACGTGCGTAGCGGTTGCGCTCCTATTGCAGCCGCGAACGCTTGCGCCGTTTGCGGTCTTGCGTGCATCGCCATCGCCAAGCCGCTATCCACTGCGTCGCAAAACGCGCCGTCGTAGTCTCTGGCGCCCCATTCCTCCAGCGGCAGGCAATCATCGCGTACGCGGCGCGCCAGCGCGCTTGGTGGCGCGCTGCCGGTGGCCAGGAAGTAGGCCAGCGCCGCCAGACCGTACACATCGGTCCACGGTCCGCAGGCATACGCCGGATCGTCCGTGTACTGCTCGAAGGCCGCATAACCGGCATGCCGGGGCGCGTCCTCGGCATCGGGCGCGAGCGCCAAGGGCGCCGTCGCCAACATGGCCACGCCCATCGCAGCGCTACCGATGGTCGGGTCCCCCAAGCCCCCGCCATCGAACGCGACCGCCCCCGGATGGATGCCACCATGGACCCGACCCGCCGCATGCAGCGACGCCAGGGACGCGGCCAGCCCCGCGACAATGCGCGTGATCTCGTCCTGACGCTTGCGGCCCGGCGGCCAGCGCAGCAAATCAGCCAGGCGCGGGTCGCAAGGCGCGACAGGTATGCCAGCCCCGCCCAGATCCGGCGGCGTGATGGAAGCGGTCGTCATGCGCGGTCCTCCGGGAATGATCAGACTCATGGCCGCCACGTGGGCAGGGACGAGAACAGCCTGGCGAACAAGGTGGCGTTCAGCGCGCCGCCATGTACATAGGTTTGCAACGCAGCGCCGTCCGCCTGGTTGGTCCACCAATAGCTGGTGTGCGAGCTGGGGTTGAAGCAAAACGGCAGATCGGGCCACGCGTTCAAGGCGCGGCGAGCCAAGGGCGCGGATTCCGCGTCCAGCCCAGACCGCAAGATGTCCATGATGTCGTTGCCCGCCCGCGGCGTGGCGACGCTGGGCGCGACCGAGGGCATGCGCACTTGCTGAAGGCTGCGGTCAAACTGTTCCGGCGCGCAGCCATGGCGCACGGCGGCCAACATGCTGGTGCCCACTTGACGGTAGTAGTCGCCGGCGCCATCCAGCATGCTGCTGTGATACTGCGCGGGCGGCAGCGCCGCGACCACACACAGGGGATAGCCACGCCCCACGCGGTCGCGGCTTGGCGTGATGCATCCCAGCTGCGCCACGCCGGCGCCGGGCCCGGCTGGAATCGCAAAATTCCAGATAGGCGCAGAAGCAAAGCTGCGCGCCGCCGCTGCATCCGGCGCCTGCTTTAACGCCACCAGCCCGAACTGCAACCAGTGGTCCCACCACGCAATCAGTTCACGCGGCAGCCGCCGATGCACGAAGTCGCCTGCGGCGGGGATCTTTCCGTACCAGCCAACTTGCCCGTTCTCCACGCCAAGCTCCATGTCGATGTCCCGGTCACGACGCGCCGGGGCAGGCGAAACCCTGCATCTCGGCTAGATGAAAAGGGCTTTTGACGCTGCTGGCCGTGATCTCCAGCACCACCTTGCGCCCGCCCAGGTCGAACGTGGCCAACGTGATCTCCGGCGACGGGCCGCGTTGCAACTGCGCACGGTCCAGCATGCGATTCAGCGCCCACGGGCCTGACGTTGTCAGGCCCGCCGCGCCAACTTGCGGCGTCAATTCGATACGCACCTGGTTGCTGCCACGCGGCCCGGGCCACTGCACCGTGGTCGCCACCTGCGGACCATGCGCGTAGCGCACCGATTGGCCATCCACGTCCATCACGAACTGCGTGATGCCCGCGTCCATCTCCACCGGCCGGATCGCCACGCGATACGACGGCATGGGGTTGCCCGCCATGAAGTACACATCGCGGATGACGCCCGCGCGTTGAAACGCGTCCAGCGTGGCCGAGCTGCCCCCCGAGCGGCCATCGACACCGGGCTTGAAGCGCCAGCGCGGCCCGGACACGTCGATCTGCGTTGCCAGGTTCTTCTGAAAAAAGTCGTCCATCATGCCGTTCGGCCCGAACAGCCGCGCCATGTCGTTGGGGGCAACGTCACGCGTGGATCGGCTGGAAAACGGGTAGCGTCCCGCCACCGATTGCCCGCAGAACACGCCGATGGTGGCCGACACCGTCTCGCCCATGCGCGCGCGGGCCACGTCCGACACCTCGCCCGATGCGTTCACCGACAAGGCGTTGAGCACGTCCCGCAACGGGCCGGGCAGGCGTCCGGCTTCGGCGCGCAGCTTGGTCACCGAATCCGAACTCGGAGTCGGGCTGCCGCTGCGCAGCGCCGCGTCGGCAGCCGTCAGATAGGTATAAAGCTCATTGATCAGCCCCGTGGTCGCGGCAATGGGCGGCGCGGCGCCGGCCGCCCCACCATCGTTCTGCGCCAGCCGGCGCCAGGGCTCGAAGTACTGGTCAACGATACGTTCCAGCTTTTCATCCGACGCATCCGCGCGCGCGGCCGCGCCCGGCCCCGTCGGGCCGAACATCTGCTCCAGCGCCTCGCGCGTGCTGCCGACACGATCGCGCGCCTGGTCCACCAGCGATCGCTCGTCCTTGGCGGAATCGCGCAGCAAAGAGGTCTCGCGCGCGACCCCGCGCACCAGTTGCACCAGCGGCGATTCCGGCGCTGACAAGGTGCGAGCCATCTGGATGTTTTGCAGCAACGACTTGCTGGGCGCCAGCTGCAAGTCATTCAGATAGCCATCCCACTGCGCCACATAATCATTCATGTACAAGCGCTTGATACCCGCCACCAATTGGCGCTGCGCCGCCTGGTCCAACACGCCGGGGGCCGGAATGTTCAAGATCCACGCATCGTCTGACCGCAGCACCTCGGCCACGCTGGACACCCGTTTGTTGAACACGTCCCAATAACCGCGATAGCTGTACAGCGACGGGATGCCCTGGCTTAACGGCTTGCCGCTCTTGCGCACGAAAACGGCGCTGGCCTGCGCGCCGCCCAGGGTCACCGCGGTGTTCTCGGGCGCGATGTCGGTGTTGGCAAGCGTGCGGCGCAAGCGGCTGTAGGCGCGCTGCGCCAGCGTGTAGCGCGCCAGCTTCTCGCGCGCCTGCGCCACCAGTGCCTCGTCCTTCGGAAACGGCGAGGCCAGCACGTGGCCCTGCGTCAGGTGGCGCAAGTGCAGCGACAGCTGTTCGTACTGGCGGCGCGTGTACCCGTCAGGCAACGTCGATTGCATGTCCGACAACAGCCACGCATGCATGAATTCGGCGTCATAGCGGTCCGCCTCGTACAACATCAGATAAGCGCGCAACGCCTCGTAGGAATACTCCAGGTCGCTTGCCGAGGCATCCCGCAACGCCGCTTCCACACGCCGCGCCACTTGCGGCAACAGCACCTGATCCAGCGTGTTGTCGTACACGCCCTGCGCGGCGGCTTGCAGCTTGAAGCCCTGATAGAGCCCGAAGCGGTACGCCAGCGGCGGCGAGTCGATCTCAAAGCGCTCGTGTCGGGGCAGATACCAGAGGCTGTCCAGAAAGGGCATCAAGCCCAGCAGATCGCCCGTGCGCGTGATCTTGATGTCGCGCGTCAGCTTTTCCACGGCCGGCACGCGCCGCGCCACTTCATCCACATACGCCGAGTTGTTGCGATAGCTGAAGGCCCAGCCGGCAATCAGCGCCACGAACATCGCCGTGACCAGTCCGTAACCCGCCCAGTGCAATTGCCGATAGCGGCGTTCCCAGCGCAGGTTACGGCCCGCCAGGCCCGCTTCACGGAAGATGACATCGCGCAGCAGGTTCTTCAGGAAGTAGCTGCGGCCCTCGCCTTCGCCCGGCACGCTGGGCGCGGGCGTGGCCGCACCATCGATGCGCAGGTAGCGCTTCAGATGCCCGGTTACCTGGTCGAAGGTTTCTCCACCCTGCGTGCCGCTGGTGAAGTACACGCCACGCGGGATGACGCGCGCTTCAAACTTCGACGTAGCGAACACGTCGCTAAGGAAATGGCCCAGGATGTTTTGCAGCCCGGCAAACTGCTGCGGCAGCATGTAGGCCAGTGCGCGTCGCGCAGGGTCTTCCTCGGCGGCCACCACTTCCGGCAAGGCGTCATCCAGCCGCCGTTGCAGCAGCCCGTATTCGGCATGGAAGGCGTCGTACAAATCGAAGTCAGGCTCCTGCGTGCGCGCGTAGGGCAAGGTAAAGCCCCACACCTGCGCCAGCTCATTGCGGCTGAACGACGCAAAGTATTCTTCGAAGCCGGACAACAGATCCGTCTTTGTCACCAGCACGTAGACCGGAAACGCGATGCCCAGCTGCTCGCGTAGTTCCTGCAAGCGGCGCCGCAGCACCGCCGCGTGCTGCGCACGCTGCGCATCGGATGCCGACAACAGGTCTTCGACACTGACCGTCAACATGGCGCCGTTGATCGGCTGCCGGCCACGGTACTTGGTCAGCAGGCGAAGAAAGCCGCGCCACTCTTCCTCGTCACCCGTGGGGTCGCTTTCGTGGGTGGTGTAGCGCCCCGCCGTATCCAGCAGCACCGCGTCGTCGGTAAACCACCAATCGCAATTACGCGTGCCGCCCACCCCGCGCAAGGCGACCTTGCCGTAGCGCTCGGCCAACGGGAAGTTCAAGCCCGAGTTCACCAGCGCCGTCGTCTTGCCCGCCCCCGGCGCGCCGATGATGACGTACCAGGGCAGCTGATACAGATATTGTTTCGAGAACCGATCCAGCGGACGGCGCTTCCCGCGATTCTCGAATCGCGTCTTGCGCAGCAGCTCGACGGCTTCGTCAAACCGCGCTTCCAGCTGGCGGATCTCGTCGTTCTCGGCAACGTCTTGCACGGCCTTTTCGGCGCGCGGCCGGGGACGCAGTTGGCCAAGCAGTTGCGCGTTCAAGCGCCCTTCCCGCCACTTGCGCCACACCCAGCGCAGCAGCCATATGGCGAACATGACCGCGATGACGATGATGCGCACCGTCTGGCTTTCCAGCGGCCGTACGGCCCCCACCGCAATCAGCGGCCCTGCAATCCAGATCAGCAGCGCCAGCGCCACCAGGCCCAGGAAATTCCACACGCGCCGGCTGAAGAACCATCCGAACAATCGGTAGATCATTCCTTGCCTCCTTGTGCGTCGCTTTCATGCGGCGTGGGCGGCACCAGCACCGTGATCTCCACACGGCGGTTCAGCGCGCGACCCGCCGCCGTATCGTTGGGCGCGACCGGGTCCGCGTCCCCACGCCCTTCCGCCCGTACGCGCGCCGAAGCCGATTGGCCCAGGCGTTGTTCCAGCATGTCCTTGACGGCGTCGGCGCGGGCTTGCGACAGATGCCAGTTGGACGGAAAGCGCGCGCTGCGCATCGGGATGTTGTCGGAATACCCGCGTACCAGAATGCTGCCCTGCGTCTCGCGCAGCGCGTCTGCCACGCGCGACAGCACGGGCAGGTACTGATCGCGAACGGAACTGGCACCGGACTCGAACACGCCGTCCCCGCGCAGCACCACCACGCTGCGGTCCACTTCGTCGCGCACGCTGACCAGCTGGTCGCGTATTTCGGGCGCCAGAAACACCGCCAGGCGCGGCGCGGGCGCGGGCCGCTTCACCACCGCCGGCGCGATCTGCACGACAGGCGGCTTGAGCTGGCTGATGGACGCGAACACGCCGTCCGACTGGCTGCCTAGCCGCCATCCCAGCCCCCAATACAAGGCCAGCGCCAGCACGGCGGCCAACGCGCCGAAGACCCACAGCGGCACGGGCAAACGCCGCAGCGGCGTTTGCGCGGGCTCGTCGCGCCAATGTGGCGACAAGGCAAGCGCGTACTCGCCGCGCGCGCCACGCAGGATGCGCAGCAAGCGCTGGCGCAGCGTTTCCAGTTGCGAACGGCCGTTGTCCATCACGCGGTAGCGGCCTTCAAAACCCAGCAGCAGGCAGTAATACAGCAGTTCAAGCAGGTCCAGGTGTTGCGCCGGGTTTTGCGATAGCTTGGCCAGCAGCTGGAAGAATTTCTCGCCGCCCCAAGTCTCGTTGTGAAAGGTCACCAGCAGGCTGTGGGCGGACCACACCCCGCCCCCGCCCCACGGGGTCAAGGCGGCGGCTTCGTCCAACGCTGTGCACAGGCAGTAGCGCGCGCCCAGGATCGTTTCGTTGGAAATGCCCGCCTGCTGTGCGCGCAACTCAAACTGACGGATCTCGTCCAGCAAGTGCTCGCGCAGCATCGCGGGCGACGGGTGCGACGCGGTGGCGCGGATCTGCGGAATCAAGTCCAGCAAGGGGTTGGCCGCCGCCACCAGCGGGTTGGCGCCGCTGATGACATAGTCATGAGGCCGCAACCGGCTGGAGGCCTGGCCGGGCGTGTCGCCCAGGCTTCCCGGCGGGGCGGACAGGGTGTGGTCCGATGCATGCATAGCTGTCTCCGCGTTCAGTCCCGCAACGCCCAGAACTCCATCGTCAGGCCGGGGAAATCGCCCGCCAGATGCAAGGCCAGCGCGCCGGTGCGCTCCAGCTGCTTCCAGAACTCGCCGCTTTTATCCAATTCGAAATACACATGCCCGGCGCTGTAGGGAATCTGGCGCGGCGCCACCGGCAATGGGCGCACCGCGACGCCCGGCAGTTGCAAGTGCACCAGATCGCGGATGCGTTCGACCGGGCCGATCTTGACCTGCGCGGGAAAGCGCGCGCGTACGGTGTCCGTGCCCATGTCCGCGTGCACCGCCAGCACGAAGCCGGCCGTTTGCAGCAGCTCGGCGTCGGCAATCTGCGCCACGCGTACGCCCTGGCCCCGGTCTTGCAGCGGGATCTGCAACGCGCGCTGCTCAAGCACCGCGGACAGCGACCGGCGCAACTCGTGCATCAGTGGCGCGAATGTGTTTTGCAGATCGTCATGCACGTACTCGGGCAACACCTCCGGGCGTCGTGTTGTCGACGTGAAGGTGGACAGGTCGCAAGCCAGCATCAGCCAATCGTGGAACAGGCGCTCGGGATGCTGGCCCGCGCTCTGGCGTGCATGCCAAAGCGCCCCCACATAACGGTTGACGGTTTCCAGCAACATGAAGTCGGACACCTCGGACACGCCGCCACGACCGGGCTGCGACAGCCGCGCGGCCAAGGCTTCGCTACGCGCACCCAGCAGGCCATACAGTTCGTTGACCCACCCGCGCAGCACGGGATGTTCACCCGCCGCCAGCCACGGCGCCACGTAGCCGTCGTCCAGCACGATGCGGTTGTCGGGCCGCCGCTCCACCACGCGCGCAACGCCCAGGCCCAGCCAATCGTCGGTAAGCTCGTCTTCCAGCATCAGCCGCAACCGCAGGCGACCCAATTGCAGCAGGGCGGGTTCCAGCGCTACCGAGCCGGTGTCTTCCACATCGGCCTCGTGCACGAGATAGCGCGCCAGGGTGTCTTCTTCGCCTTCGTAGACGACATCGGTGGCGCCGGGGCGCGTACGCGGAATCGCCAACATGACGCGCGCGTCACGCGCTCGCGCCGGCACCTCCAGCGCGGCGGGCGCGGCGGCCGGCCCGGAAAAGTCGAACGGCGTGCCGTCGGGCATGACGCCCGAGGCGTCGGTCAGCACCAGCTTGCCGATCGCCAGTGCTTCGCGGTCCAACGACAGATGCGAAAAGCCCCAGAAGAACCCCTGCGCCGCCACCGCACGCTGCGTTGCCGCATGCAGTACATGACGCTCCAACTGCTGGAAATGCTGCGGCCGCAGGAACATGCCCTCCGACCAGATCACTTTGTCTCTGCTCACCATGCTCAGGTTCTCTTGTTCTGATTTGAATTCTGTTGCTAGAAGGGCCACCACGAACGGCTGCGGTCCACTTCTTCCAGGCCGGCGCGCGTCACGGCCACTTTCACCGTCTCCTCGTTCGGTGAAAACTGCCAGACCTTGTAGATATTCGTGTTCTGCGGCTCGGGCAGCGACACCAGCAGACGCCATTTGCTTTGTTCAAGATCCCGGTATGCGGCCACCACGCCCACCACGCGCGCGTCCGGATTGCCGGGGTAATGCAGCACCTTCGTGTCCCCCGGGCGCAGAATCACCTGTTCGGTGTTGAGCAGCTCTGTGCCCAACGCCGCGCGCGCATCGGCCTGCAAGGTGAAAAAGTCGCTGGCCTGGAAAGTGCTGGCGGACTTCAGTTCATAGATGGTCACTTGCACCGGCGACGGCCTGCCGCTGGCACTGGCGTTTACCTTCGGGTCGGCGCGCAGTTCGATGGCGTAAGGCGCGGGCACGCGCTTGGCGGTCGACGAGCACCCGACGATCAGCGCCCCGGCCGCCAAACATGCCGCCATGCGCAGCCAGCGCCCTGGCGCGCGCCCCCTGGGCAAGCTTGTCCCGTAAGAAAAACCGTTCATAAGCCCTCGGAAATAAAACACACACGTCTGTTACGCCACGACGCAACCCCTACGCGCCGGGCCGCTATCATCGGCGGAATAACCGAGCCACTTTCCTCGTGTATCGACACGCCCGCGCCATGAAACAGCCCGTTCGTCTTAGCCTGATCGCCATTCTTGCGGTGCTCGCGGCCTGTAGTTCCTCGCCGTCCCCGCAAGCCGCCGAAGCGCTGCAGGAAGTGCGCAACGAGTACGCCGCCAGCCGCTTCGGCGACGTTGCGCGCACCGTGGCCACGTCCGATGCCCTGGCCACCGCGCCGACGCCCGTGCGCATCGAGGCCTTGAAGCTGCAAGCCTTCAGCTACTGCGTCATTGGCTACCACCAGCTTTGCGAAGAGAGCTTCACCCGCATCCTGCAATTGCAACCCTCGTTCGAACTTGCGCCCAACGAAGCGGGGCATCCCCAATGGGGCCCGGTCTTCAAGGCGGCCAAGGCAGCCCAGGCCCGCTGACGCGCCGCCCACGCCAAGGAGAAAGGCATGAAGCTCACGGTGTTCCAACGTGCCGGCGACCCGGCTTTCGAACCCATCCACGCCGAATTCACGGCGCCCGGTGGCACGGTGGGCCGCGGCCCCGAGAATCAGCTGAGCCTGCCCGACGCCGCGGGCGAGATCTGCCGGGTGCAAGCGGTACTGCGCGTCCACGACGCGGGCGACACTGGCTTTCTGTTGAACCTGAGCAGCATGAGCACCGTGCGCGTCAACGGGCAACGGGTTGAACGCGATCAGGAACTGCCCTTGATGCCGGGCGACGAGCTGGAAATCGGCGCCTACCGCCTGCGGGCGGACCCCGTCACGTTCGCCGCAACCGAGCCCGACGCCGCGCCCGCCGCCGCCCCCGACATCGAAGACATCTTCAGCGACCTGATCGGCCCCGGCACCTTGCCCGTGGGCAGCGCGCCCGACGTATCCACCCACCCCTTCGACCTGGATTCCGCCGCCGTGCGCAACCCCGACGACCCGCTGCGTCACCTGCCCCGCGGCGACGCGTCCGTATCGCGCCCGGTCACTGATCCGCTGGCGCTGTTCGACGCGCCCAATGATGGCTCGCCCAGCGTCTTTGCCGACGGCACACCGTCCACGCTGCCCGCCCACGACCCGCTGGCCGACCACCGGACCCACCCCGTGGACGACGCCTTGCGCGGCCCGCACGATGCCACGGATGGCCGCGCCGCCGCTGACCACCTGCGTGAAGTCGGCGGCTTCATGCGGCCCGCCCCCGTGAAGAAAGCGCCGGACGACACCGACCGCTAGCGCTTCACGCGTAGTCATAGTCATAGTGAAATTCCGCGCCATTGGCCGATAGGCGTACGCCTTGAAGCTTGCGGCCCTGCATGGACGCGCCCAGCAGTTCGCGGCTGATCTGCGGCAGGACCGTGTTGGTAAGAATGGCGTCCACCATGCGCGCGCCCGACTCGACTTCCGTGCAGCGCGCCACGGCCAGCGCCGTCGCCTCTTGGGCGACGTCCAGCGCAACGTCGTGGTGTTCGTGCAAACGGCGGCGTACCCGGTCGAATTGCAACGCCACGATGCGCGCCAACATATCGTCCGACAGCGGCAGGTAAGGCACCGCCACCAGCCGCCCCAGCAACGCCGCCGGAAACGCCTGCAACAGGGGTTCGCGCAGCGCGGCAGCCAGCCCTTCGGCATCCGGCATCAACGCGGGATCGCGGCATAGCGTGGCGATGCGCTCGGTGCCGACGTTAGACGTCAGGATGATGACCGCATTGCGGAAGTCAATGTAGCGGCCTTCGCCATCCTCCATCCAGCCCTTGTCAAAGACCTGGAAGAAAATCTCGTGCACGTCGGGGTGCGCCTTCTCGACTTCGTCCAGCAGCACCACGCAATACGGCCGCCTGCGCACGGCTTCGGTCAGCACGCCGCCTTCGCCATAGCCCACGTAACCCGGCGGCGCGCCCTTGAGCGTGGAGACGGTGTGCGACTCCTGGAATTCGCTCATGTTGATGGTGATCAGGTTCTGTTCGCCGCCATACAGCGCTTCAGCCAGGGCCAGCGCGGTTTCGGTCTTGCCGACGCCGCTGGGCCCGCAAAGCAGGAACACGCCCACCGGCTTGGCCGGGTCGGTCAGGCCGGCGCGTGAAGTCTGGATGCGGCGCGCCACGGCGTCCAGGGCTTCACGCTGGCCGATCACGCGCTTTTCCAGCGTGTCCGCCAGCGCCAATACGGCGTGCGCTTCGTCGCGCACCATGCGGCCCACGGGGATGCCGGTCCAGTCGGCCACCACGGCCGCCACCGCCGCGGCGTCTACGGCGGTGTGAATCATCGGCGCGTCGCCCTGGCCGCCGGCCAGTGCCTCTGCGGCGCCCGCCAAAGCCAGCCGCGTCGATGCGTGGTCAAAGCCCGCCGTCGTCGGCGCGTTCAACGTCTCGCGCAGCGAGAACACTTTTGCGGCCAGCTCGCGTTCAGTCTCCCAGCTGGACGCCAGCTTCGCTTCGGCCTGCGCGGCTTGCAGCCGTTCTTCCTCCAGGCGTTCCACGCGCTGCGCGTCGCCCGCCCCAAGA
>NZ_JBLVOL010000048.1:61860-66607 GCF_053543755.1 Achromobacter semiaridum
CCCAAGATGGGCTTCATGCCGGGCGATGCGCAGCGCGGTTTCCAGCGCCTGGATGCGTCGGCGTGCATCCTCCAGCGCGGGCGGCACCGCGTGCTGGCTGATCGCCACGCGCGCACACGCGGTGTCCAGCAACGCCACCGCCTTGTCGGGCAACTGGCGCGCGGGAATGTAGCGATGCGACAAACTGACCGCCGCCGTAATCGCTTCGTCCAGCAGCAGTACGCCATGATGCGCCTGCAAGGTTTCGGCCAGCCCGCGCAACATGTTGAACGCGCGCGCCTCGTCCGGCTCGTGCACTTGCACTACCTGAAAGCGGCGGCTCAGCGCGGGGTCTTTTTCGATGTGCTTTTTGTATTCCGACCAGGTGGTGGCACCGATGGTGCGCAGCTGGCCGCGCGCCAACGCGGGCTTGAGCAGGTTGGCCGCGTCACCCGTGCCCGCCGCGCCGCCCGCGCCCACCAGCGTGTGGATCTCATCGACAAACAGCACGATCGGCCGGGCGCTTGCCTGGACTTCATCGATCACACTGCGCAAGCGTTGTTCAAATTCGCCCTTCACGCCCGCTCCGGCTTGCAACAACCCGATGTCCAGCAGATACAGCGACACGTCTCGCAAAGGCGGGGGCACATCGCCCGTGGCCAATCGTAATGCCAAGCCTTCCACGACGGCGGTCTTGCCCACGCCGGCCTCGCCCGTCAGCAAGGGATTGTTCTGGCGACGACGCATCAGCACATCGACGATCTGGCGGATCTCTTCATCGCGTCCCGACACCGGGTCGATCTCGCCGGCGCGCGCCTTGGCGGTCAGGTCAACGGCAAACCGCTCCAATGCGGCCAGGTCCTTGCCCCGGGCCTGCGCGTCGTCGCTGGCAGCTGCCGTGGTGGCGGTGGCTTCCGGCGACCCCTGCACCATCTCGTCCATCTGCTCAAGCAGCTTGTCGGGCACGATGCGCGAAAACTGCGGCGACATGCCCAGCAGCACATGACGCAGCGCGTACGTCCGGACCAGGCCCGCCAATAGATGGCCGCTGCGAATGCGCGCGGCGCCATAACGCAGCGAACCGAGCACCCACGCGCGTTCCACGGCGTGATCAATGTGTTCGGACAGATCGGATACCGATCCGGCGCCGGCCGGCAGCCGATCCAGCTCTGCCGTCAGATCGGCCTGCAACTGCCCCAGGTCCAGTTCGAAAGCGCGCGCAATGCGGTGCACATCGCTATCCTGCGCGTGCAGAATCTGATGCACCCAATGCACCAGTTCCACGTAGGGATTGCCGCGCAGCTTGCAGAACGCCGTTGCGCCTTCCAGCGCCTGGTAGAGCAGCGGATTGAGCTTTCCAAACAGTTCGATGCGACCGATATCCGACATGGCGTGATGGCGCGGTCAAGCGCGCGGTGTCCTGGGAGGTTGGGCCTGCAAGCGGCCACGTGCCGGCGTCTGTTCGCGGCGTTCATAGTCCAGCAGCAAATCGTCGGCATCGCCCTGCGCGGGCCGGCGCCTTCCCAGCCACGCGGACAAGCCCAGCGGCCGTTGCGCACCTAACCGCACGCCGCCGGCCTCATCGGCGCGCAGCACCGGGCGCACGTCCCACGCCAGTTCCACGCCGATGTAATGCCTGACCCAATGCGTCAGCTGCCTTGCGCGCAAGCCGCCCGGCAGGAAGCTCTTGTAATCGTCCAACGCCAGCGGACCGATCTCGACGCGGAATTTGTGCTGGGCATCGCGCACCGCCACACCAAGCACCGAGTCATGTCCCAGACCCATCGCGCTGCCCAGCCCAAGCCGCTGCTCGGGCTCCAGGCGTATCCATTGCGGCACGAATTCGCGGATGCGCACCGGCAGGCCGAAGAACGCTTGCAGGATGTGCTTGAGCCCTTCGGGGTTGCGCGTCTGGCGCACCAGATGCCCCGCCATGAAGTACTTGGCATGGTCCAGCACGGCATCGCGCCGCTGCATCGACGGCTCGCCCATATGCAACAGGCTGGCCACATAGCGCGTAAAGCGCGCGTCCTTGCGGTCCAGGCTGACGGTGCTTTGCGCGTCGGCCCAGGCTCGATAGAACAACAGGATCAAGCGGTGATGGAACACATCGGCAAAGGCGGCCAGCGTGCGGTCGCCGTAGTGCGCCATGCGTTCGTGTGCATGTTCGGTCAGGTGCAGTGGCAAGGGGCCATTGGGGCCGAACAGGCCGAAGCCATAGATGGAAACCTCTGCCGGCCGGCCTTTCCGCGCCGGCTGCACGCGCGCCACCGTTGACGGCGCGAACGCCATCGACGGCTCTTGCCGCAAGCGCACAGGCTCGTAGCGCGCCACGGTATCGCGCCCCAGCGGCTTGCGCGCGCCGCAATGCGCGTCGATCCAGCGCAGGGCATGGAATAGATCATGCGCGTAGGGCTCGCGCTCCAGGGCACGCCACCACTGCGCGTCGGCGTCGCCCGAGGCAGCGGCGCCAGCAAAAGCCGGATCGGCAACGGGATGCGTGACGTCCATCGCGTCACCCCATGTGAATCTGCTTGGCGTCCACCTTGACCAGGTCGGCGCCCGTCACCAGCGTGTATGACGCATGTAGTCGGGCGCTTTGCTCGGCCTGGTAATCGATGGAGCCCGCACGCACCTGGTCCACGTCGCTGACGCTGCGCAGGGACACGCGAGCCATGAGCGTCATGCGGTCCAGCACCGCTTCGTAGTTGCGGCCCACCAGCCGCGTCTCGCCGATGGTGGCGTGCAGGTGTTCGGCCACCATGCGGATGCGCTTGGCGGCATGACGTTCTTCGTCGGCGTCCACGGAATACTCGGGCGTGCGGATGCGCACGGCGTCCCGCCCCTGCAATGTCACGTCGCCCGCGCTTTGCACGCGCACGTTGCCGCCCCGCGACCGCAGCACCAGGTCACCCTGGGTCTCCAGCACCGTGCTGACGGATACCGCTTGCACGGTGACCGCGATGAGATACACGCGCGAGGGATCGGGGCCGCTGAGCAGCACCTCGTCACCCGGCTGGGGCGCCAACAGGCAGCTGGCGGCGCGACGCGCCAGCCAGGTGCGGCCATCACACGCGACGGCGTAGCGGCCATCGGGCTCAACATGCAGCACCTCGCCCAGCAGATGCACCGGGTCATAGGCAATTCGGTTCAAGCTTGCGGCGGATTTCATCATGCGCTCCGGTTCGTGGGGGTGCCTGCCTAGACTGCGGGCCGGCGCCCCATGCGGGGCTTGAAGCGGGCGACTTCGCCTCGCTGCAGGGTCGACAGGACCAGCTCCGACATCATGTTGATCGACACATGGCGCGCGAAAAACTGTTCAAGCACGGCGCCAAACAAATACGGGCTGATACCGGAAAAGGCCGCCTCGTCCACTTGCAGCGCGATGCGCACGCCACGCCCATGAACGATGGGACCCGGCACCGGCAGGCGGTGATACACGGGCTTGGCGCTGACGTGCCGCAGCCCGGAGATGTGCTTGCGCACCACCGGGTCGGCCAGATTGCCGTACACGTGCAGCATCTCGCGCAGCGTTTGCGCCCCTTGCTCCGTGTCCAGGTCCGTCAGGCTCAGGTAGTTCAGCCCCAGGTGGCTGATCAGGTGCCAGGTGGCGGCGTTCTCGGCCAGCGCCGCGCAGGGGCGCGTGGGGCCGTGCAGCACCTTCACCGCGCGCACGGGCGCCGACACGCGCAGCGTCATGTCCGTGTCGGTGCCCAGGGGCAACAGCATGGCCAGGTCCCGATTAGTGCATAGCGTTTCCAGCGACACGTGGCGCAACTGGCCGGAGAACGGCGCTTCGTGGCGGTCCACCAGCGACAGGAACACCTCGCTGCCTGTGTAGCCGGTGCGCGTGCCGTTGCGCTGGGCGGTGTCCGAGATCAGCCGGGGCTCGCGGCGCACGGAGTAGTACGCGCCGTAGTCATCCGGATCGCTGCCCAAGGACCCGTAGAACGGACGGAACTCCTGCTCTTGTTGCTGCGCCGACGCATGCCCGGTGACCCGCGTCACGCCGAACACTTCATAGTCCAGCGGGCGACTGCGATCGACCACCACGTGATATTCCGACGTGCGCGGCGTGATCGCGACCCGGTCCGCGCGCTTCGGAAAAAGATTGATGACGGGCGCGCAATGCAGCGCAAGATTGGCGGCGGAGATCGCGCCTTCCAGTTCTGGCGCGGCCACCGAAAACAAGAAGGTCAGATCGAATGCGCGGGTTTCGCGTGGAGTGGATGACGCCGGCGCCGCGCCGCCTGCGTCCGCACCCGACCCCGTCTTCAATCCCGCCTTCAAGCCATTCACGCTGAAGAACAGGTAGCGCTGCGCAAAGGCAAAGTACTCCTGTAGCAAGCGATAGCCCTGGAACACCCGCGCGTCGCCCGGCAACAGCGCCTGGTCGTCGGCAAACCCTTCGTGACGCAAGGCGCTGGCCGGCAGCTTGTTGATCCACGCCACCGGCCGCGCCGTGTCGTGACCCAGCACCGCGACCGTGTGCCCCATCAACACTTCCAGCAGGCGCTGCATCTGCAAATCCTGCCCGTGCAGATGGAACACCAGTTGATCAAGATCCAGGTCTTCCAGCCGCTGTCCACCGCCGATTTCGATGCGGATCCGCAGCGCGCTCAACACGCGTGCGGCACGGCCGGCAAGGCCCAGGCGCGCCAGCGGCAGGTCCTGCGGGGCCGCGGTGAAGTCGGCGTGGGTGACTTGCAGCGGCCACAGGCGCACGGCGTGTCCGGTCGTGAATTCGCAAGGCGTCTGCTCGCCGCGT
>NZ_JBLVOL010000048.1:66675-119154 GCF_053543755.1 Achromobacter semiaridum
GTGCCACGCGGCAATTCGAAGCCGCCCGCCAAGGTGCCCTCGTTCATGCTGGGTGCAAATTGCACGATCGCCATCGATGGCGTGGGCGCCAGATAGTTCGGGTACACCACTTCAAGCAAGCGCTGCGAGAAGCGCGGAAACTCCGCATCCATCTTCATCTGGATGCGCGCGGTCAGAAAGCTGAAGCCTTCCAGCAGGCGCTCGACGTAAGGGTCCGCGACTTCCGTCGCGTTCATGCCCAGCCGCCCCGCTACCTTGGGATGCGCCTGCGCGAATTCCGCCCCCAGCTCGCGCAGATACACGAGCTCGCGGTTGTAGTAGTCCAGCAGGCGGGCGTCCATCAGAGCCCGCCCAGATCGCGCAGGTCCATGTGGCCGCTTTCCAGATCGATGTCGGTGCGGAACAAGAATTCAAGCGGGTGCGGCACGCACCACAACATGCCTCGTATCTCCAGGCTGAGGACATTGTGATGTTCGAGCGTGCCCGTGTCCGTTACGCAACGCACCTCGACCGAGGAATCCAGGATGCGCGGTTCAAACGCGGATATCGCGTGGCGAATGGATTCTTCGACGTCGATCCAGTCAATCTCCGACATACGCTTGCCGGCCATCGCGCGCACACCGAAATTCACGGTCGACGTGGCAACCTGATGATGCGCCGACAAGTCCTGCGAGGTCTGCAAGTTGACGGTATTGAGCAACCAGCGCAGATCACGCAACACCGCCGCGCGCAGCTGCTCGTGCGTGAGCATGGCGCTGTCGCGAGGCTCTTCACGACGCGTCGGCTCGTTGTCCATCAGCCGGTCCAGCAACGACGGTTGCAGGCGGTCCCGCATGGCGCGCCGCGTACGCTCGGCAGACGCGCGTTGCGCACTTTGCACGGCGGGCCTCCAGCGGGCGGTGTCGTCGGCGTGGCCCATCACGCGAACTCCAGGCTGCGCAGATCAAGCAGCGCGAACTCGCCCGCGTCGGTCAGCCACATCTTCTGGCCCACGCCCGCGTAGGTGTCGGCATACAGCGGCCGCCACTCCGTGACCCGCCCCAGCTTGACGGGATCGGGCTGATCGATCATGCGAGCGCCCGGCGCCGGCGGGTAGCGAGCCGGCACCAGGCCTTGCAGCGTACGGCCGCCCACCAGTTCGATCTCGGCGCGTGACCACACCAGATCGCACAGACCTTCGGGCGCCAGCAGGCGCAGGCGTTTAAGCGCGGTGAAGGGCAGCCACACGTAGCGCCCAGCGCCCAGGAATTCGAAGACGGGTCCCAGGCGGCTGTCGCCGTCGCAAATCCACTGAAACGGCAGCAGCGTATCCGGCACACCGCGCGCCCCCTGCACCACCCCTTGCCCAACCCCCTGCATAACGCCTTGCACGGTGCCCCCGCGCGCATCAGCGTCCTGCAAGGCGCGGGAACGCTGCTCGGCGACCTCGTCCTTCGGACCCTGCCCGTCCCGATGCAGCGCCGACAGCAGGGCCTGCATCCACGCATCAGGCTCGGCCAACATGACGGGCTCGCCGTCGCCCGCCAGCACGGCTTCGCGCTCACGCTCTGCCGCGATGGCGCTGGCGTACAGCGCAACCATGGGCCGCGCCTGCGCACTCAGCGCGCCGCACACGCTTAGTTGTTCAGCGGCGCGTGCCCAGTCGCCCTGCACCGCCAACAATTGGAACAGTTGCGCGCGCAGGTCCGCGTCGGCCGGTCGGCGGCGAATCTGCGCCTGCACTTCGTCCAGCTGGCCAGACAGGCTGATCGCGCCGAATGGAACGGCAACCATAGACATCGTGGCCCCGCCCTAGCCGACTTCCTTGTTCTGCTTGATGTCCCAAGCCACCAGGCTTTCGGCCCCCTTGCCGCCCTTTTCCGTCTGCTCCCAATACTGCTGCTTGACCTTGGCGGCCTGGAACGCATAGTTCACCACCACGCCCTCGGCGCTACGGTCGCCGGAAATCTGCACCGAGGACACAAGCACGTCTTCCAGCGTGATCTTGGAATATTCGATCTGCTCGCCGCCCGCCTTGCAAAGCGACAGCTCGATCTTGCCCAGGTGCTTGCCGCTGGCGCAGTGCTTCATCACGGCAGGCGACGCCTTGTCGATGCGCGCCACCACGTGCAGGTCGTTGAAGCTTGCCTTGCCGGCGCCCAGGCCGCCGCCGCTGGCCAGGTTGCCCGGCTGCGTCGCGCCCCACGAGAAGGACACGATATCCGTCCAGTCCTTATGGTTGGCGTCTTTGGATTCACCGTTGGCGCCATCGATTTTCATGAACATATCCACAGCCACATCTGTCTCCTGAAGTTATCGGGCGCGGCTGCGCCCATCCTGTCTGACGCTCAGCCTTCGTTCTGCTTGAGCGAAGGCAGCTTGGACACCAACCGCAGCGACACCGTCAGCCCTTCAAGCTGATAGTGCGGCCGCAGGAAAAACTTGGCGGAGTAATAGCCCGGGTTGTCTTCGATTTCCTGCACCTGCACCTCGGCCGCCGCCAAGGGCTTGCGCGCCTTGGTTTCCTGCGACGAGTTCACCGGGTCGCCATCCACGTAATTCATGATCCAGTCGTTCAGCCAACGCTCCATGTCGTCGCGTTCGCGGAACGAGCCGATCTTGTCGCGCACGATGCACTTCAGGTAATGCGCAAAGCGGCAGCACGCAAACAGGTACGGCAGGCGCGCGGCCAGCTTGGCATTGGCCGATGCGTCGGCCTCGTAGTACTCGTGTGGCTTTTGGAGCGACTGCGCGCCGATAAAGGCAGCGAAGTCGGAATTCTTGCGATGCACCAGCGGCATGAAGCCGTTCTTGGCCAGCTCGGCTTCGCGCCGATCGCTGATTGCGATTTCGGTCGGGCACTTCATGTCCACGCCACCGTCATCGCTGGGAAAGCTGTGGCACGGCAGGTTTTCCACCGCGCCGCCAGACTCCACGCCCCGGATCGACGTGCACCAGCCGTACAACTTGAACGAGCGATTCACGTTCGCCGCCATCGCATAGGCCGAGTTGGCCCAGGTGTAGCGGTCGTGGTTGGCGCCGTCGGTGTCTTCTTCAAAGTCGAATTCGTCCACCGGATTCGTGCGCGCGCCGTAAGGCAGGCGTGCCAGAAAGCGCGGCATCGCCAGCCCGATATAGCGCGAATCCTCGGACTCGCGCAGACTGCGCCACGCGGCGTATTCGGTGTTGGTGAAGATCTTGGTCAGGTCGCGCGGGTTTGCCAATTCCTGCCACGAATCCATCTGCATCACATTGGGCGATGCACCCGCTATGAACGGGCAGTGCGCGGCGGAAGAAATCTTGGCGATCTCGCCCAGCAGCTCCACATCCGGCGGGCTATGGTCGAAGTGATAATCGCCCACCAGGCAGCCGATCGGCTCGCCGCCAAACTGGCCATACTCTTCTTCGTACACGCGTTTGAAGATGGGGCTTTGGTCCCAGCCCACGCCCTTGTGGCGCTTCAGCGTGCGCCCCAGCTCCGCCTTGGAAATGCTCATCACGCGGATCTTCAACAGCTCGTCGGTTTCGGTGTTGGTGACCAGGTAATGCAGGCCCCGCCACGCGCCTTCCAGCTGTTGGAATTCGGGATGGTGCATGACGCGGTTGATCTGCTCGGACAGCTTGCGGTCGATCTCGGCGATGATCGCCTGGATGGTGCGGTAGGCGTCCGACGACAGGCCGACGCCGCTGTTCTCAAGCGCCTGATGCGCCAGGGTGCGCACGGCGTGTTCCACCGCCTCGCGCGCCTGCTCGGTCTTGGGTTTGAATTCTTTCTTCAGGAGCGCGGACAGGTCGTCGGCTTCCAGGGTATCGACAGCGCGCGCGTCGGCGCGTTTGGCCACTGCGGTCATGGCATTCTCCGAATAGCGATTCCAGCGGAAACTAGGCGGCCGGGTCCGTGCCGGCGGGGTCGGATGCGGGCGGCGTGTCAGGCTTGGGCGCCGCCGCCAGCGCGTTCATCAGCGCGGGGTTCTTGAGTACGTTGCCGATCAGTTCCTCGGCGCCTGTCTTGCCGTCCATGTAGGTCAGCAGGTTGGCCAGCTGGGTCCGCGCGCTTAACAGCTCGTTCAACGCGCCGACCTTCCTGGCGACGGTGGCCGGCGAGAAGTCATCGATGCTCTCGAACGTGATGTCCACGTTCAGGTTGCCTTCGCCGGTCAGCGTGTTCTCGACCTGGAATGCCGCGCGCGGCTGGATCGAGCGCATGCGTTCATCGAAGTTGTCGATATCAATGTCCAGGAACTTGCGCTCGCCCACGTCGGGCTGGGGCGTTTCCGACTTGCCCGCCAGGTCGGCCAGCACGCCCATCACGAAGGGCAGCTGGATCTTGCGCTCGGCGCCGTAGATTTCCACGTCGTACTCGATCTGTACACGCGGCGCGCGGTTTCTGGCGATGAACTTCTGGCCGCTTCCTTTCAGGCTGGTCGCCATGGTGTTGTCTCCTCTTGTTGGTCTCTGGGGGCTGGCCCGCGCTACGATTCCGGCCGGCTGTCGGTGTCACGCGGCAGCCAGGCCTCGAATTGCTCAAGGCCCTGGGGCGCCAGGTTTTTGATGATGTCGTGAAAGCTCATCGGGATAAGTTGCTGGGTGCGACGAATGAGGTACGGCGCCGGATGCCCCGGCTCGTTGGCTTCGAAGTACGCGCACACCTTGCTCAACATGGCCATGGCGTCTTCGCGCGACTGGATGCGAGCGTCTTGCCAGCGCATGCCGGCCTGCGCAGCGGAAGTGCCCCGCGCCGGGTCCGCCGACCGCACGGCTTCGTCTTGGTGATTGCTGTGCTGGGCGCCTGGCTCATTGCCGATGCCCGCGCTGGCCGTCTGCGCGGCGGCGGCCATTCCAGGCCTGTCCGAAGAGGTCTGCCCCTCGCGCGCGGCGTCCAGCACAACGTTCAACGTGCGCAGGACCGCGCTGTAATCCGGCGTCCACGTGGCGCCCAATTTGTCCGTCACCAATTTCTGGATGCGGCGCAACGCATCGCCCGCGGCGGCCAGCGCCAACACATCGGCGTCGCGTTGCGCCCAGGCTTCGCGCAAGCGCGCCACAACCCGGGGACGGCCGCCCGGATAACAGTCGGCGTCCTGGCGGCTGCCATCCAGCAGCGCTTCGGTATCGCGCAAAGACAGCTGCCCGTGCACACCGTTGACCAGGCTGGCCGAGCGCACGCTGCGCGCGCAGCCCTGCATATCGCCGAACGCCGCCAGCGCATTCATGCGCGGCATGGGGTCGTCCTCACCCACGCTGTCCAGGCGCGGATGCACGGGTTCCCAATAACGTTCAAGGGTGTCGACGGCCAGCGCCAGGCCGTCCGCGTAGCCGGGTATCCCGCGGATCTCGGTCCAGGCACAGGTCAACAGGCTGATCACGCGCAGGTCTCGCGTGCGCTCAAGCAAGGCACGGGCCAGGCGTTCGACCTCGCGCCAGTCGGGCGGCTGCGCAGCGATGATGGTCGAGCCGAACTGCTGTTCGTCCCGGCCCGCCGCGGCTTGCTGCAACTGCAGAAAGTCAGCGTCGTATTCGAGGTCTTCCCCGCAGGGCAGACGTGAATCGAGTGTATTGAGGATATCGGCGAAGTCCATAGTCATTGCTTAAATGCCTGGGGATGCTGCCTGGAACCAACCACTACGCTCCGCGCTGCTTCACGGAAGGGAGAATTCTAGGCAGGTCTTTCCGTATGCAACCGACAACTCACAACTTCAGATTTTTCTTACAGATAGCTAACAAGCCACTAAACAAATGCACACTTCCCGCCCTGCTACGTTGATGTTTTGACATATTCCTTACGTGATACCGCTCTATCTGCAAGCGTTGTTACGGAGGCGTAAAAAACACAAAAGCATGTGATTGGCCTTCGCAGCCGCTTTGCGTGATGCCTACAATCGGCGCTCACGCTGGCAGCAGACCGGCGCGTAAACAGATTCACGAGACAGACGTCCCCGGCATCGGCGCTTTTTGCTTTTCACTTTTCGCGCGGCAGCGCCCGCCCTTTGCATGCGGCCACGGTGTGTGGCCGGCCATCCCATAGCAGTCATTACGATGCGCGTCGTTTGCGCGTCCGCGGCAACCCCACCTAGCAAGCGCAGCAGCAGTTGAATTCTCATAAGGAGACGATGAGATGGACCGCAACGTGCCAAGCGAACGCGTCGTCAAGGCGCATACGCCCCTGCCGCCCGGGCAATTGAAATTTCGCGGCATGCACGGCGCCGAAAGCCTGTCACAGCTATTCGAGTTCGAGGTTGAGCTGGTCTCGGAGTCGTATTCGCTGGACATGAAGTCGCTGCTTGGAAAACCGCTGACGCTTGAAATCGAAACCACGCCGGGCGCGCCGCGTTATCTCAGCGGACACATCACGCGTTGCGTGCTGGTGGGCCGCGAGAACAACACGTCGCGCTACACCATCTACCGCGCCACGGTACGGCCGTGGCTCTGGTACCTGACCCAAACGTCGGACAACAAAATCTTCCAGAACAAGAACGTGCCCGACGTGATCCGCGAAGTGCTTAAGGATTACAGCTACCCCGTTGAGTTCAAGCTGACGGAGACATATCGCAACTGGGAATACTGCGTGCAGTACCAGGAAACCGATTACGCCTTCATCTGCCGGCTGATGGAACACGAGGGCATCTATTTCTGGTTCCAGCACGACAACGGCAAGCACACGCTGGTGCTGAGCGACGACATCACGCAGCACGAGCCGGTTCCGGACTACGAGCAGATTCCGTATTACGGACCCGACCGCATCACGGTTCCGCGCGAAGACTACATCCACAAATGGGAAGTGGCCGAGCAGATCACGCCGGGTGCGTTCGCCACCACCGACTATCACCCACTGACGCCCGCCGCCAGCCTGGAAGCGCGGCGCAACAACCCCGGCGCCTATGACCACGGCGACCTGGAAATGTACGAATGGCAAGGCGGCTACACCAACCCGGACGACGCCGAACACTACACGCGCGTGCGGCTGCAAGACCTGCAATGCAGACAGGAGCAAAGCACCGGCGCGTCCAATGCGCGCGGGCTGGCAACCGGGCATCTGTTCACGCTGCGCAACCATCCACGGCAAGCGGAAAACCGCGAATATCTGGTCGTCAGCACCTACTACCGCATTCGCGAAACAGGCTACGCCAGCGGTCAGAGCGACCCTGGTGATTTTGATCTGGAATTCGTGGTGCTGCCTTCCAGCACACAGTTTCGCGCGCCGCGCGTCACGCCGATCCCGCGCACCCACGGCCCGCAGACGGCAACGGTGGTGGGCAAGCAGGGCGAGGAAATCTGGACCGACAAGATGGGCCGCGTCAAAGTGCAGTTTCACTGGGACCGCTACGGCAAGAAGGACGAGAACAGCTCGTGCTGGGTGCGAGTTTCCAGCCCCTGGGCGGGCGGCGGCTTTGGCGGTATCCAGCTGCCGCGCGTGCGCGACGAGGTGATCGTGGATTTTATTGGCGGCCAGCCCGACCGCCCCATCGTGATCGGACGCGTGTTCAACGCGAACAACCTGCCGCCGTGGGACCTGCCCGACAACGCCACGCAAAGCGGCTTTCTCAGCCGTTCGAAAAGCGGCACACCCGCCACCGCGAACGCGCTGATGTTTGAAGACAAAAGCGGCTGCGAGCGCATCTGGCTGCATGCCGAACGCGAGCTGTGCACCGAAGTCGAAGCCAACGAGACGCACTCGACCGACCTGAACCGCAACACTACCATCGGCCAGAACGACACCACCAAGATAGGCGGTTTTCGCGACATCAACATCACCGGCACCGACAACTTGAAGGTGGGCAAGCGCCGAGACGTGTACATCACGGGGCACGAGGAATACACCGTCAAGGCCTCGCGCACCGTCAATGTGAAAGACGGCCTGATGGACGAGAAGTTCGACAACGGCTTAAAGACCACCGTGGCCGCCAAGGGGGAAGAACGCGAGATCACGGGGCTGTTCAAGGAAACGTTGAAGACGGGCCAGGAGGTCAACGTCACCAGCGGCAATTCGCTGCATCACGTCAAGGACGGCACGCTGACCGAAAAGGCCAAGGGCAAGGTCGAAGTGCTGTCCACCGATGCCAACATGGACGTGAAGGCCAAGACCGCGATGCTGGTGCAATCGGAAACCGCCACGATGGACATCAAGTCCAAGGGCAAGGCGCACATCGAATCGGAAGGTTCCACGGTGCTGGTCAAGGCGCAGGGCAACATCATGCTGCAAACGCCGGCCGACGTCGTGATGGACGCCGCCAACGTGAAGGACCTGTCCAAGGAAAGCTGGTTGCAGGCCACGCCGTTCTCGATCGGGCTGGCGGTGGCCAAGGCGGAATTCGGCTTGCATCGACTGGCGTTGTTTCGCACCACGGTCATGCTGAACCTGTCGTTCACGAACTACGCGGCGGTCAGCAGCATTGGCCAGCTAGTGTCGTACCGCACGACCGGGTCCAGCTACGCGTTCGACCTTCAGAAGGCCGAACAGGTCGGGCTGGGCGCGTCCATGGTCGGCCTGTGGTCGATCATTTGAGACGCCCATGTCGGACTTCGTGACGGCTTGGCCGGACTGGGGGAAATGGGTGGTGCTGGGCTTGCTGTTGTCGGGCGCGCAGGCGGCCTACATGCTTCATCGCGAACGCCGGCGCCGGGCGGCCGGGCGCGCGGAAACCCAACGCCTGGACGCCGTGCGCGCCACGGGCGTGGCCAGCACGGCGCGCGTGATTGCAGCGCGCGACACGCGCACCCGCATTGGCGAGACGCTGTATTTCGTCATCGAGCTGGAGCTGGAGGTTGCCGCCACCGACGCCACGCCGGCATTTACGCGCACGGTACGCGTGCCGCTGTCGCCGCTGCATCTGGCCGAGTTCGGCGCGGGCAAGACCGTGCAGGTGCGCGTGCAGGCACGGGAAGGGTCGCAGGACCATGCCGCCGCCTATGACGTCGCCATTGATCAGCCCACCGGGTAGCCCATGAAGACCATCAAGCCTTTCCGCCTGGGCGTCCTGACGCGGCCCTACCGATGGCAGCGCCGCGATCTGTTGGGCGTGTCGGTCTTTGCGCTGGTCGATATCGCGCAGTCCCCCACGTTGTTGACCGACCAGGACCTTTGGAAGCTGGCCGCCGAAGAAGGCATCGGCGCGCTGGACCTGGCCACGCCCAAGCAGTACCCGGAAGTGCTGGTCTCGGGCCATGCCTACCCGCATGATGCCAGGCAGCCCGGCGCATGCGGTGTGCGCGTGCAGGTGGGCGCCATCGACAAGTCATTGCTGGTCTTCGGCGACCGCTACTGGATCGACGGCAAGGCGACCGCGCCGCAACCGTTCGCGCGCATGCGCCTGGACTGGAGCCGCGCCTATGGCGGCCCGGACGTCGCCGAGAACCCCGTGGGTATCGGCGCGCAGGACGAAGTCATCCACGGCGTGCGCACCCGCCGCCTGCCAAACATTGAACATCCTTTGCAGCGCATCAGCGTCCCCGGGCAACGCGTGGCGCCCGCGGGCTTTGGCGCACTGCCCGTGGAATGGCCGCAGCGCGCCTCCCACATGGGCCGTGACTACGGCCAGGAATGGCTGGAGCACGACTATCCGGGCTTCGCACGCGACATGGACTGGCGTTTCTTCAACGCGGCGCCGCCCGACCAATGGGGACCGGCCAACGCCGAGCTTGCCGGGGGCACAGACTACGCGCTGTGGAACCTGCATCCGGAACAAGCAGTGTTGCGCGGCCAGCTGCCGCGCTGGCGCGCGCGCTGCTTTGTCAGCCGCCAAGCGGATGGCAGCGCGCTTGAAGAGGTTTCGCTGCGCCTGACCACCGCGTGGTTTTTTCCCGATCACACGAAGATGGTGCTGATCTGGCACGGCGCGGTGCACGTGCGCGAGGATGACGCGGCGGATATTCGCCACATCATGCCCGCGCTGGAACACGCTGATCAGCCGCGCGACGTCAGCCATTACCAGGACGTCGTGCGGCAACGCCTGAGCCCGGAGCTGGGCCCGGTGTATGCCTTGCTGGACACGCAGCTTGTCCCTGAAGAGCTTTGTGGCGGCGGGTTGGAAGGCGATGCGCAAGCCTTGACCCTGCGTGCCACCAACAGGAATGTCCACGCCGGCCTGGCGCGCCGCCACGCGCGCGAACGCGAGTCGCTATTGGCGCAGGGCCTGGACCCTGATCTGTACATGGCGCCGTTGGAGCCCCCGCCTACAGCGCCCAGACTTGCCGATTTGCCACAAACGATATTGCGCATGCAGCAAGAGCTCGAAGAGGCCAAGCGCCTGTCCGGGGGGCCGGGCGCGCGAGCGCTGGCCGATCCCAACCTGCCGCGGATGGCCGAGGTGGCCGGCGTGGACATGGACGCGCTGCGCCGGCAAGAGGCAGACGGCACGCTGCCGTCGGGCTTCGATCCGCGCAGGATAATACGACACATCGCCGAGTTCGATGCCAGCCCGCATGCGCAGGCCAAACGCGCATCGGCGGATAGCCCGGCATCCCTGCCACCGCTGGCCGACACGCTGGGGCCGCAGGTGCATCAGGCGTATCAACAGTCGGCTCACCATTTCGCTCCGCCCCCGCCCATGCCGCCGTTGCGCGCGCAGCGCACGCGCCGCAAGCTGGACGCGCAACTGAAAAACAACCGCGACTGTCGCGACATGAATCTGACCGGTGCGGATCTATCGGGTATGGACCTGTCGGGCGTCAATTTTCAGCGCGCGATTTTCGCCGGCGCAAAGCTCGCGGATACGCGGCTGGACGGCTGCGACCTGACTGATGCCGTGCTGACCGGCGCGGACTTGAGCCGCACAAACCTGTCCGGTGCGAACCTGACGCGCGCCAACCTGGGCCGCACGCAATGCGTGGGCACCCGCTTCGCCCAAAGCCAGTTCAAGGAATGCACGTGGGACCACGCGCAATGCGAAGACTGCAATTTTGCCGAAAGCGCATGGCAGCTGGGGCGCTTGCATCAGGCGCGTTTGATACGTTGCGACTTCAGCCGCGCCAGCTTCAGCCAATGGGCGGCGATGAGCGGCACGTTCGAAGACTGCGGCTTTCGCGACACGCGGCTTGAGCAGTGCGTGTTCATGCAGGGCGCGCTTGCCAATGCGGACTTTTCCGGGGCGTCGTTGGTGCGGCTGAGCTTCATGGACGTGGCGTTTTCAGGCTGTTTCAGCATGGAAAACGCCACGCTGGACGGCTGCGCCTTCGCGGGCCGTGTCGAGCTGGCGGGCGCCCGGCTGCGCGGCATGCAGTTCAAGCACGGCAGCGCGCGCGGCGCGACGCTGACGGGCGCCGACCTTTGCGGCGTCACCCTGAACGCCTGTGACTTTTCCGAGTGCCAGCTGCAAGACGCCGACCTGAGCGGCTTGACCGCCCCCGACACACACTTCGTGCGCGCGGATTTCACCGGCGCCCGGCTACGCAATGCCAACCTGATCAACAGCTTGCTGGGCAAGGCCATCTTCTTGCGTGCCGACCTGACGGGCGCGAACTTTTTCCGCGCCGATGTCGCGCAAACGCAAATGGACGACAGCACCGGGCTGGACCACACCTACACGCAAGGTGCCAAGCGCTGGCCCGCCCGGCAACCGGAGCAGCCCGCATGAACATCGACAAGTTGCTGGACAGCGTGCGCCATGGCGAGCCGATACAACACATCAGCCTGGCAGGCGCCGATCTGGCCGGGCTGGATCTGGCGGGGGGTTTTTTCGATCACGTTGATTTCACGGGTGCGCGGATGGCGGGCAGCCAGTTGCAGGACAGCCAGTTCATCAGCTGCGACATGGGCCACGTGGATGCCGTCGGCGCCACCCTGGATACCGCGCGCTTGCTACGCTGCCACGCACGGGATGCAAAGTTCAGCGGCGGCCGCTTTCATGGCGCGAGCTTCACGGAATGCGATCTGACGGGCGCCCGGCTAGACCAGGCCGCCCTGTACGAATCGTCTTTCACCGCCACGTCGCTGGAGCGCGCATCGTTGCAGGCCGCTTGCGTGGAACGCTCGGTGTTTTCACGCGGCACCTTCGCCAACGCCGATCTGACGCAAGCGCAGCTTGGCTACACCCTGTTCCATCAGCTGGACCTGCGCAGCGCCACGCTGACGGGCACCAATGCCGCCAGCACGATGTTCGCGGAATGCAATCTGACGGAGCAGCGCTTTGCCGGGCAGTCGTTTGCGTTGTGCCATTTCACCGATTGCCAGCTGGACGCCGCGGACTTTCGTCAGTGCGATTTGCGCCAGTCGGGCTTCAAGGGTTCATCGTTGCGCGGCGCGCGCTTTACCGGCGCTTGCGCACCGCAGGCCCTGTTCCCCCAGGCCGATCTGGCCGGGGCGGACTTGCAAGGCGGTCGCTTTGACGGCGCCATCTGGGCCGAGGCCACGCTGGACGGCGCGAACTTTCGCGACGCCAGCCTTTGCCTGTGCATATTTCAGCGCGCGCGCTGCGCCGGTACGGACTTTCACGGCGCCCAACTGACGGACGCGGATTTTTCGCTGGCTGACCTGGAAAGCGCCGATCTGCGCGACGCCACTTTCCTGCGCACGCGGATGCATCGTGCGCTGACGCGCGGTGTGCGCTGGTCGCAGCGCCACGGCATCATCGAAAACGACGCGCCCCTGCTTGAAGCCGAACTGTGGTCGGCGGCACGCGCAAACCTTTGATCCCTATCGCAACAGGAGTGCAAACCATGCAAGTGCTCTGTCAGCTACCCAGCGTCGGCTTGGGATTTCCCGACGTCTGCAAGACGCCCGTGCCGCCGGTGCCGCACATTGACGTGTCGACGTCATCCATGGGAATTCCGGTGGTGTGGAACGTGTGGTTGAGCTGCATGCCGATGCACAACATGGTCACGACAATACCCGTAACGCTGGGCGACACCGCCGGCGTGGGCGGTGGCGTGATATCCCAGACATTCATGGGGCAGGCGCGCTACATCACCGGGGCGTTCACCGTGCTGGTGCGCGCCGCGCCGCTGGTGCGGGTGACCAGCCTGACGTTGCAGAACACGATCAACACGCCGGGCTTCAAGGCGGCCACGCCGCAAAAATCGATGTTTGCGTTGGCGGCGTGACGCGCTTGGGGCGAATTACAGCTGGCCGTAGGAATGCAGGCCGGACAGGAACATGTTCACGCCCAGGAACGCGAAACCGGTGATGAGCAGGCCCATCAGCGACCAGTAGGCCGCCATGGTGCCGCGCAAGCCCTTGATCAGGCGCATGTGCAACCAGGCTGCGTAGTTCAGCCAGACGATGAGCGCCCAGGTTTCCTTGGGGTCCCACTGCCAGTAGGCGCCCCAGGCGTCCGCCGCCCACAGCGCGCCAAGAATCGTCGCCACGGTGAAGAAGGCGAAGCCGATGGCGATGGCGCGGTACATGATGTCGTCCAGCACCTCCAGCGAGGGCAGCGCGGCGGCAATACGGCGGCGGCCCAGCAGGATGGCGCCCACGATCACCGCGCCCACGCCGAAGTACAGCATCCACGTGGCCGACAAGCCGTCGGTGCGGAATACCATCGGCTCGGCGCACAGCAACACACCCAGGATGAACAGCGGCGCCAGCTTGGCCCACGACGTGGTCTGGCCATGCTGCTTGATCAGGTAGGCAAAGCCCACCATCGCGGCCAGCGAAAACGTGCCATAGCCGATGAAGTTGGCCGGCACATGCAGCTTCATCCACCAGCTTTTCAGCGCCGGCACCAACGGTTGGATCTGGCCGGCATCGCGCGTGAAGGAATACCACAGCAGGAACACGACGGCCGAAGTCACCACCAGCAGCACGAATCCGCCTAGCGCGCGCGTGGCGTACTTGCGTTCGTAATACAGATAGAACAGCGCGGTGATCAGCGAGAACAGCACGAAGACTTCGTACAGGTTGCTGACGGGAATATGGCCCAGGTCGGGGCCCATCAGATGGCCTTCGCGCCAGCGCACCAGCAGGCCGGTGACCCCGGCGAATACCGCGCCCCACGTCAGCGCCGTGCCCAGCCACGCGGCGGTGGGGCTGAATACGCCGATCCAGTAGCAGACCATGGCCAGCGCAAACAGCGCGCACATCCACAAGATGGCCGACTGCGAGGAAAACAGGTATTTCAGGAAGAACACTTGCTCGGCGCGGGCCAGGTCGTTGCCGTACAGCATCAGGGCCAGCCCCGCCGCGATGGCACAGGCGACCATCAGGCGGCGCAGCGGACGCCACAGCCAGCCCATCCAGGCCAGCGCGGGCACGGTGCCGCACAGGATGATCTTCTCGTAGTAGTCCATCGCGTTGCCGTGGCGGGTCAGCGCGAAGCCGGCGCCCACTGCCAACAGCAGGAAGAAAACAACGTCGGTCCAGTCCGGCTTGCCGCGACGGGCGCGGTTATCGCCCGTTTCAGACAGGCTGTCTTGCCACAGGGTATCGGGCGACGCGTTCAACGTGTCCGGCGAGGAGGGGTGCGGGGTGGTCGTAGTCGACATAAATAACCTTAAGGCCTCTTCTGGCGCAGCAGCGCCTGCTTGAAACGTTCAAACTCCTGATTGAAGTCGAGTGTACGCTTCTGGGACGTCATGGCCGCCAGAACGCTGCTGCCGCTGCCTTGCGGCTTGACCCAGATCCAGACGCGGCGATCGCGGATGTAGAACATCGAAAACACGCCCAGGACCAGCAACAGGCTGCCCAGGTAAACCGTGTTCTTGCCCGGCGTGCGACTGACCTGGAACACGCTGGCCTGCACATGGTTGAAGTCCGCCAGCGACAGGAACACCGGCGCCGGATAGACCGTCAGGTCGGACAGCGCCGCCACGGCCAGGCGCGACCAGACGGCCGCGCGTTCGCCATCCGGGCCTTCCACGGCCACGGCCGGCAAGCCGGCGCGCTCGCGCTCGATGGCGCGCAATTCGTTCATGCTGGCCCCGATCAGCCGGATCACCACATCCGCGGCGCGTTCCAGGTCGGCGGCGGGCGTGTTGGCTTGCAGGAATGCGGCCACGGCTTGCAGGCCGCCCGAGGCAAAGGTTTCCAGCGCGCGCTCCGCGGCGGTTTGCAAGGGCTGGCGGTCGGCGCCGGACGGACTGTTGCGTTCCGCGAAACGACGAGCCGCTTCGCGGCGCGCGGCCGGGTCGGCCAAGGTGGCGCGCAAGCGCATGAATTCACCGATGGAACTGTCGTCGTCGGCAGGAATGCGCAGGTAACGGAAGGGCTCGGATGCATTGTTGCGTACCCCGGCCAGGAAGACGGTGGCGCCGTCCAGTTCCATGGGCAGCATGTAGTTCTGGAATTCATGCGCCTGGCCGGCATCGTCGATCAACTTGTATTCGACGCTGGGCCCCACGTTGCGCAGGTTTTCGTTTTTCTTGCCCGCGGCGCTGCCGGACACCGAGGCCACGTGCTCGGCAAAGCTCTGGTTGGCGCCCTTGGGGTCGCCGCGCGTCAGGTCCTCGACGTTGATCGGGCGCATGGCCGTGATTTCCACGCCCATGCCGCGCGGACCACCCGACGTTTGCGCCGTCACTTCGCTGGTCTTGCCGACCGTGCCGTTCACCGAGAAGGTCGCGGCATTGGCGCCGACCAGCGGGTAGCCCTTCAAGACCACCGTGCTGCCGCCATCGTCAAAACTGGACTGGTACACGGTCATGCCCTTGAAGCGCAGCGGCTCGTTGACCTCGATGGTGGAATCGAAAGTCTTGCCCGTATCCGGGTCGGTGACTTCAACTTCGCTGGCAAAGCGGCTGGGCATGCCGGTCGAGTAGTAATCGACCACGAATTTCTTCAGCTTCAACGTGAAAGGCATCGGCTGCACCAGGGCGCCGTCGCCCACCATGACCACGGCCGTGCTGGCCTGCCCGCCTTCGGGCACCAGCACGCTGGCGCGGAAACTGGGGTTGTTGACCGACAAACGGCCGCTTTCGGGCACTTCCGAAATCAGCATGTTGTCCACAATGGGCTGCTTGCCGCCGAACATGACCTGAAGCCGTACCGGCAATTCGCTATCGAGCAGCCCGCCGATGCAGATGATGACCATGGCCGCGTGGGCGAACACATAGCCCAGCCGGTTGGCGCTGCCCTTCTTGGCGGCCAGCAGCACGCCGTCGGCGTCCTGCCGCTGCCGTACGGCATAGCCCAGACGCTCAAGCAACGCTTTCAGGCCGGCCGATGTCTGTGCCACGTCGGTGGGTTCGTCGGTTTCCACACGATGCGGGAAGGCGCGCAGGCTGCTGGCGCGCACGTGCTCGCGGAAGGACCGCGCGTCGCGCAGCATCTTGGGCGCGTTGCGGATCAGGCACACCGAGGTCGACACGACCAAAAAGCCCATGATCAGCAGGAACCACCAGCTGTTGTAGACGTGCCAGATGGAGAATTTGTCGAACACCTCGTACCAGAATGGGCCGAACTGGTCGATGTAGTTGCTGGACGAGCGGTTCTGCTGCAACACCGTGCCCACCAGGCTCGCCACGCAGATGAACATCAGCAGGCTGACGGCGAAACGCATCGAACCAAGCAGTTCGAAGAAGTCGCCAGGCAGGCTGCGCAAAGAGGGGCGGGTGTGGGTTCGTGTTGAATTCATGAAAAAAGGGGGGCCGCGCGATCGGCTACCCCCCTCATAGACAGCGCGCAACGGAATCAGGTTCCGTCACGCTCAGGTTGCATGAACGCGGACCAGCCGCGCGTGTTGCCGGCGTTGGCCTACCGCAAGCCCGCTGCGTAGTCGGACACGGCCTTGATATCGGCATCCGACATGCGGTCTGCGATCGCGAACATGATTTCGTTCTTGCGGTCGCCGCTGCGGAACAGCTTGAGCTGCTCTTCGATGTACATGGGGAACTGCCCCGACAAGCGGGGGTACTGGCTGGGCATGCCCGCGCCGTTTGCAGAGTGGCACGCCGCGCACGCCGGCACATTGCGTTCCGGCAAGCCGCCGCGCCAGATCTTCTGGCCCAGGTCCACCAACTTTTCCTGGCCCGCCGTGGCGGGTTCTTTCAGGGGTTGTTGCGCCAGGTACAGCGCAATGTTCTGCATGTCGGCCGGTGTCAGGTTCTGCGCCATGGCCGTCATCGGGGTCGGATTGCCCCCCGCGCCATTGCGCACGGGCAGCTTGGCACCCTGCTTGATCTGGAAGTCGGCCAGTTGCTTGGCCAGGTATTCGTGGGGTTGCGCGGCCAGGTTGGGGTTCACCGGGATGGTGCTATTGCCTGCCGCGCCATGACAGGACGCACAGGCAATGATGCCCCGCGAGGCGTCGCCCTGGTCAAACAGCTGACCGCCCTTGGCGGCATCTGGCTTGGCCGGGCCCGCTGCGCCGTCGGCGGCGAAACTGGGTGTAGAGAAGGCGGAGGCGCCGAGCAACAGCCCGCTCGCAACCAACATCCGGGACAGCACACGCTTCATGAAGACCTCGACGATCACATCGATCAAGGCGCAAAAAGGCGCCCACGCCTACCCCGCACACCCTGGAAAACCGTATCGAACCTCTCTGCCCGTTCTGCCTGCCAAGTTGCCGCAGGCACCTAAACAGTAAGCAAAAAAGACGGCTCCGCGCACGGGGACCACTGTTGCAAACGCCGGATTATACAATAGGGCTCGAAACCAACCGTATCCAAAGCCCATCCGTGTCCCTCCTACATCGCGCCTCCTTCCTTACCTCCGCAGCTCGCCTCGACCAGTTGCCGGCCGCCGGCGCTCCCGAGGTCTGCTTTGTCGGCCGCTCGAACGCCGGCAAATCCACGGCCATCAACGTGCTGTGCAACCAGCGCCGTCTTGCGTTTTCCAGTAAGACGCCGGGCCGCACGCGCTTGATCAACATGTTCGGCTTGCCCGACCCGCTGGATCCGGAAGGCCACATCGGTTTTCTCGTTGACTTGCCCGGCTACGGCTATGCGTCTGTCGCGCGCAACGAAAAAGAAAAATGGGCGGACATCCTCGGCGGCTACCTGCGCGACCGCGAGTCGCTTGCGGGCATCGTGCTGCTGATCGACATTCGCCGCGGCGTCACCGAGCTTGACCGCCGCCTGGCCAACTTCATCGCCCCCACCGGCCGCCCCGTGCTGGCGCTGCTGACCAAGGCCGACAAGCTGCCCTATGGCCAGCGCATGCGCACCGTGTTCTCGGTCCGCAAGGACCTGGCCGACATCGGCGCCCTGCACACCATCCCGTTTTCGGCGCCCGAGCGCATCGGGCTGGAAGAGGCCGGCGCCCACATCGAAAATTGGATTTCCCCCAAGGTCGAATCATGAACCCGCAGATCATTACCCCTGAATTTCCGGTTTCCCGCCCCCGCCGCCTGCGCCGCGACGACTTCACCCGCCGCCTGGTGCGCGAGAACGCACTGACGGTCAATGACCTGATCTACCCGGTGTTCGTGGCCGACGGCACGGGCATCGAGCAAGCCGTGCCGTCCCTGCCCGGCGTGGTCCGCTATTCGCTGGATACGCTGCTGCCCGTGGCCGAGAAATGCGTTGAACTGGGCATCCCCGTGATGGCGCTGTTCCCGGTCATCGACCCGTCGCTGAAGACGCCCGACGGCATCGAAGCGACCAACCCGCGCGGCCTGATTCCGCGCGTGGTGGGCGAGCTGAAAAAACGTTTCCCCGAGCTGGGCATCCTGTGTGATGTGGCGCTGGACCCGTACACCAGCCATGGCCAGGACGGCGTCATCGACGAAAACGGCTACGTCATCAACGAAATCACGGTCGAGATCCTGGTCAAGCAGGCGCTCACGCAGGCCGCGGCCGGCGTGGACATGGTGGCCCCCAGCGACATGATGGATGGGCGCATCGGCGCGGTCCGCAAGGCGCTGGAAGCCAATGGCCACATCCACACGCAGATCATGGCCTATTCGGCCAAGTACGCCAGCGCGTTCTACGGCCCGTTCCGCGACGCCGTGGGCTCGGCCACCAACCTGGGCAAGTCCAACAAAATGGCTTACCAGATGGACCCGGGCAACCTGGACGAAGCACTGCGCGAAGTGGCCGCCGACCTGCAAGAAGGCGCGGACATGGTCATGGTCAAGCCGGGCATGCCGTACCTGGACGTGCTGCGCCGCGTGAAGGACACCTTCCGCGTTCCCACGTTCGCCTACCAGGTCAGCGGTGAATACGCGATGATCAAGGCCGCCGCCGCCAATGGCTGGCTGGACCACGACAAGGTCATGATGGAAGCGCTGCTGGCGTTCAAGCGCGCCGGCGCCGACGGCATCCTGACGTACTTCGCCATCGAAGCCGCGACGCTGCTCAAGGCCCAGCGCTAAGCACTTTTGGGGTCAGGCGCCGGCGTGGTCCGGCGCAGTCCCAGCCACGTTCCTCCGAGCACGCAGGCCAGCCCCAACACATGGGTCAAGGTGACGTGTTCGTCCAGGAACAGCGAGGCGAACAACAGCCCGAATATCGGCAACCAGTTTACGAACAAGGCGGCGCGGCTGATGCCCAGCCGGGCGATGCCGGCGTTCCAGATGATGTTGCTGACGCCCGAGGCGATCACCGCTGAAAACAGCAGGACCAGCCACGGCCACCACGTCATCTGCCAGGTGTCGGTCTGGTACGAAGACGGCGTTACCAACGCGTGCGCGACCAGCATCAGCCCGCCTGCCAGGTACATGTACCAAAGCATGCCCAGCGGGTCCATCGTGCGCGACATGCGCTGGATCACCAGTCCGCCGAACACGAACACCAGCACGGCCACGAACACCACCGCGTCGCCCCAGCCGTTAAGCCCGAATTGCGCGCCGCTGGCGGCCACCACCATGCCCACGCCCAGCAGCCCGAGCAGAGCGCCGCAGATGCGTACCAGGGTCAGTTTTTCACGATAGAACAGTGCGGCCAGCAGTGCCGACAACAAGGGGCTGGTGGCCATGATCAGCGTGCCGTTGGCGGCCGAGGAAAACCGCAGCCCGGAGACCAGCGCCACCTGGTGCGCGTACACCACCAGAAAGCCCGCCAGCGCCACCCAGCCCAGTTCCACGCGGCCCAGCTTGGGCACGCGGCCACGGCGGGCCTTGATGATGAGGGTGACGGTGATGAACGCAACCACGATCCGCACGGCGGCAAGCGCCTGGATGTCCATGTGTTGCGTGAGGTACTTGATGGAGACGATGTTCAGGCCCCATGTGGCCATGACGAACATCAATTGAACATAGATCAGACCGTTACGGTCGTGGCTTGCATCAACTGTCGGGGACGTCACGGGCGCCGGCCTGGAGGGAGTGGGATGCGCCGCCCACGCAGCGCAGCCGCCATGGTATATCGCCCGCCGTCAGCGCACCAGCACCTTGTCCAGCGATTCCGTGAAGCGCTTGGCGTCCTGGAAACCCACTACGCGCGCATCCGGAAGTTCCTTGCCGCCCGGCTCGAAAAACATGATTCCCGGCGGGCCGAACAACCGGAAACGCTTGAGCAGCGCGCGGTCGTCGGCGTTGTTTGCCGTGACGTCGGCCTGCACCAGCAACATGCCCGACATGCGCTGCGCGACACCGGGATCGCTGAACGTGAAGCGCTCCATTTCGCGGCACGACACGCACCAGTCCGCATAGAAGTCCAGCATGACAGGTTGGCGGCTTTGCGCCAGCAGCGCGTCCAGCTCTGCGTTGTTGCGCACGCGCGTGAATTGCATTTCGCCCTTGGCGACGGCCGTGGCCGCCGGCGCGTCGCCACGTGCGGCCAGATGCGACAGCGGCTGCAAGACATCGCGGCCGCCGCTGGCCGCGCCCACCAGCCAGGCGGCAGCGGCTAGCGCCAACAGCAGCCCCAGCCCCTTGGCGAACATGCGACTCGCACCGGCGCCCGCGGGCAAGGCGTCAAACGCGCGCAGCATCACGGCGGACACGGCGGCCAGGAAGGCCCAGCCCGTCATCTGCACCCAGGTCGGCACCACCGGGATCAGCATCCACCACGCGGTCGCCAGCAGCAGCATGCCGAACAGGCGCTTGACGCCATCCATCCAGGGGCCCGCCTTGGGCAGCAAGGCGCCCGAGGACGCGCCCACGATCAGCAAGGGCCCGCCCATGCCCCAGGCCATGGCAAACAAGGCCGAGCCGCCCAGGACGACGTCGCCCGTCTGCGAGATATACAGCAGCGCGCCCGCCAGCGGCGCGGCCACGCACGGCCCGACGATCAAGGCGGACAAGGCGCCCATCAGCAGCGCCCCGGTGTAGCGGCCGCCCGGCACGCGTGACGAGCGTTCGGACAGCTTGGCCTGGACGCCGGACGGCATCTGGAACGTAAACACATCGAACATGGCCAGCGCCAGCACGGTCAGCAGGATGGCGAAGAGCGTCAGGATCCAGGGGGTTTGCAACCAGGCGGCCAGGCCGGCGCCGCTCAGGCCGGCGGCCACGCCCAGGGCGGTGTAGACCACCGACATGCCCAGCACATAGGTCGCCGCCAGGGCCAGGCCCCGGCCGCGCGTGGGCCTAGGTTGCGCCACGCCACCCAGCACGATGGACGACAGGATGGGAATCATCGGCAACACGCAGGGCGTGAAGGCCAGCAACAAACCCAGGATCAGAAACACGCCCGCCGTCTTGGCCCAACCCAAGCCGCCCAGCGCATCGGCCAGGCCGGTATCGCCCGCGTTGACCAGGGCGCCAAGGCCGGTAGCGGTGGACGTTGAAGTGGACTGCCCGGCTTGCGACGATTGCCCGACTGTGCCGAGCAGGCCACCCGCCAAGGCGTAGCCGCCCGCCACCGGCGTCAGCTTGACGCTGCTGTCCATCGGCGGATAGCACAGCCCGGCGTCGGCGCACCCTTGTCCGGTCAACGTCAGGGTGAAAGGATCAGTGCCCGAGCCCACCGGCACGCGAATCAGGACGTCCTTGTGGAAGACTTCCATGTCCTTTTCGAAAGTCGGATCGTACTTGACCTCGCCCTTCGGATAGACGGCCTCGCCCAGCGTCGTGGCACCGGCCGGGCTGATCGTGATGCCGAAACGCTCGCGGTACATGTAGTAGCCGGGCGCAACCTTGTAGCGCAGTTCCAGCGTGTCCGGTGCCGCCATCCGCGCGCTGAACACAAACGCTTTTTCGGGTTCAAGAAAGTCGGCTTCGGCGTGCGCCGCCTGCCAACCCAGCAGCAACAGCATCATTGCCAGCAATGCCAGACAGCGTCCGATCAGGGTGCGCGCCGCGCGAGGGGCGTGAATCGGGCGCCCGGGCGCGTCGACGATACCGGCAGGTTGAAACATCAGTCTCTCTTGTTTTTGGTGACGGCCGTTTGTTCTCGCACCCAATCGAGATAGGGCGCTGCGCCGCCAATGACCGGCAGCACGATAATTTCGGGCACATCATAGGGATGCATCTGCGCCAGGGCCTGAACAACGGCTTGATGACGGGCGTACGTGGTTTTGATATGGATGGGGACTTCTTCCGTCCCCTCGACCTCTCCGTTCCACAGATAGATGGACAGGCCCGGCGCGCCAAGGTTCACGCAGGCGGCCAATCCGTCTTCCACCAGCACGTGCGCGATGCGCTTGGCCAGCAAGAGGTCGGGCGCATTGCTGATGACCAGCACGACGTCGTCATCGCGCAACATGGAGGCTCCTTGAGGTAACCGTGTGGGATGTAACTCGGGGTATTTTATCGATATTGCGGCAAAGGTCGGACCTCAACGCCCGGACCCGTTCGGACCCGTTCGAACCGGCCCACCCAGCCCGAACCTGCCTGCCCACGTCCACATAGCCGTATCGATGGCCGCCACCATGCCACCCGCTTTTACGAGGCCCGCATGCCAGACAATTGCCTGTTCTGCCGGATCGCCCGGCACGAGATCCCCGCACACATCATCCATGAAGACGACCGCTTGATGGCCTTCCTGGATATTCAGCCGGTACGTCCGGGGCACACGCTGATCATTCCGAAGCAGCATTACCCGTACTTCGAGGACATGCCGGCCGATCTGGCGGGGCACATCGTGAACCTGGGACAGAAGCTGGGACGCCACATGAAGCGCCTGTACGGCGTGCAGCGTGTGGGTTTCGCGTTCACGGGCATACACGTGGCGCATTCGCACGCGCACGTCATTCCCATGCATCACACGCAGGACGTCACATCCACCGCGTATATCGAACAGCAGGACCTGACCTTCAAGATGCCGCCGCAACCGCCTCAAGAGGCGCTGGCAGCGACGGCCGAACAGCTGCGAGGGGAACTGCACGCGTCGTAACGCCAATCGCGTGGTGGGCGCACAAATAAAACAAGGGCGGGTCCGAAGACCCGCCCTTGTCGCTTATCTAGCAACCGAATTTATTCGGCGCTGTCCGCAGCGGCTTCATCAACTTCCGGACGGTCAACCAGTTCCATGAAAGCCATGGGAGCGTTGTCGCCTTGACGGAAGCCCATCTTCAGCACGCGGGTGTAGCCACCGTTACGGGCCGCGTAGCGCGGGCCGATTTCGGCAAACAGCTTCACCACCGCATCGCGATCGCGCAGACGGGCAAATGCCAGACGCTTGTTCGCCAGCGTGGGCTCTTTGCCCAGCGTGATCAGGGGTTCGATGACGCGGCGCAATTCTTTCGCCTTCGGCAGCGTGGTCTTGATGGCTTCGTGAGTGATCAACGAAACGGCCATGTTGCGGAACATGGCAAGACGGTGACTGCTGGTGCGGTTGAGCTTACGCAAGCCATTACCGTGACGCATGATAAGTTTCCTTTGAATCTAAAGATGGCGTTCGCCATCGGGTTGCCGGCTCTTCTATCGACCTGCAATCAGGCCGCGGTCCGGTAGAAAACGGTGCATTTTACGACGAATTCGCAAACCGCCCGACGGGGTTGCCGGGCGTTGCAGGTGGCGCCCTGTTGCCAGGGCGCCACCCGTTAAAACTCAGGGACGCTCCAGACCCAGGGGCGGCCAGTTCTCGAGCTTCATGCCCAAGGTCAAGCCACGTGCAGCCAGAACTTCCTTGATTTCGTTGAGCGACTTGCGACCCAGGTTCGGGGTCTTGAGCAGCTCGTTTTCGGTACGCTGGATCAGGTCGCCGATGTAGTAGATGTTTTCGGCCTTCAGGCAGTTGGCCGAACGCACGGTCAGTTCCAGGTCGTCGACCGGACGCAACAGGACCGGGTCGATCTGCGGCGTGCCGCGAACCGGAGCTTCGTACGAATCACCAGCGCCTTCCAGCGCGGCGAAGACCGAGATCTGATCCATCAGGATGCGAGCCGACTGGCGCACCGCTTCCTCGGGCGAAATCACGCCGTTGGTTTCGATGTCCAGAACCAGCTTGTCCAGGTCGGTGCGCTGTTCCACACGGGCGCTTTCCACCGCGTAGCTGACGCGGCGAACCGGGCTGAACGAAGCGTCCAGAACGATACGACCGATGGTGTGGGTGCGGTCTTCCGACAGCGCGCGCACGTTGCCCGGCACGTAGCCGCGGCCCTTTTCAACCTTGATCTGCATTTCCAGCTTGCCGGCGTCCGTCAGGTTGCAGATGGCATGGCCGGGGTTGATGATCTCGACGTCGTGCGGCAGTTCAATGTCGCTGGCCAGCACGGTGCCCGCGCCAGTCTTGCGCAGAACCAGGGTCACTTCGTCGCGATTGTGCAGCTTGAAAACCACGCCCTTCAGGTTCAGCAGGATGTCGACGACATCTTCGCGAACGCCCGGGATGGTCGAATATTCGTGTACCACGCCCGTCATTTGCACTTCGGTCGGCGCGTAGCCGGTCATCGAAGACAGCAGGATGCGGCGCAGGGCGTTGCCCAGAGTATGACCGTAGCCACGCTCGAACGGCTCCATCACGATCTTGGCATGGTGCGTGCCGACCGGTTCGACTTCAATGGAGCGCGGCTTCAGAAAACCTTGAGTGGACATTTACTGTGTTCCTTTTCAATACCCTCGGCTCGTTACACCGATAAGGCTGATGGACAGGTGAAACATGAAACTCGATCAGCGCGAAAGCGCTGGCCGATACTTACCGCAAAGCCCGCCCCACCAGAAGGCGGAAGGCGGGCTGCTGCGAGACGTGCAAACGGGTCGCGAGACCAGTAGCCGACACACCTGCGAAGGAGGCGTCGGCTGACCTGATTAACGCGAGTACAGTTCGACGACCATCGATTCGTTGATGTCGCGAGCGACGTCAGCGCGATCGGGGACCGACTTGAACGTACCGGTCAGCTTGGTCGCGTCGACTTCCACCCATTGGGGGATGCCGATGCTGGTGGCCAGGTCGAGCGATTCCTTGATACGGCCTTGCTTCTTGGCCTTTTCACGGATCGAGACGACGTCACCAGCCTTGACCAGCATCGAAGCGATGTCAGCCGTATGGCCGTTCAGTTCGATGGCGCGGTGGCTGACCAGCTGGCGAGCTTCGGCGCGCGTCGAGCCGAAGCCCATGCGGTAGACGACGTTGTCCAGGCGCGATTCCAGCAACTGGATGAGGGTTTCGCCGGTGTTGCCACGGCGACGCTCTGCTTCAGCGAAGTACTTGCGGAATTGCTTTTCCAGCACGCCGTACATGCGCTTCAGCTTTTGCTTTTCGCGCAGCTGCAGGCCGTAGTCGGAAGTGCGGGCACCCGAAGTGCGGCCGTGTTGGCCAGGCTTGGAATCCAGCTTGCACTTGGAATCCAGCGAGCGACGGGCGCTCTTCAGGAACAGGTCAGTACCCTCGCGGCGCGAGAGCTTGCATTTGGGTCCAATATAACGTGCCATGTGGATTCCCTTTAGATACGACGACGCTTCGGCGGACGGCAGCCGTTGTGCGGAACGGGCGTGATGTCGGCGATGGACGAGATCTTGATGCCCAGCGCGTTCAACGCGCGGACCGACGATTCGCGGCCAGGACCGGGGCCCTTGATGCGCACTTCCAGCGTCTTGATGCCGTATTCCAGCGCGACGCGGCCAGCCGTTTCAGCGGCGACTTGCGCGGCAAACGGGGTCGACTTACGCGAACCCTTGAAACCAGCACCACCCGAAGTGGCCCACGACAAAGCGTTGCCCTGACGGTCGGTGATGGTGATGATGGTGTTGTTGAACGAAGCGTGAACGTGCGCGATGCCGTCCGAGACGTTCTTCTTAACCTTTTTGCGCACGCGCGAAGCGCCGCTGGTGGAAGCTTTCGCCATAATCCAGTTCCTCGATTATTTCTTCAGGGACGCAGCAGCACGACGCGGGCCCTTACGGGTCCGGGCGTTGGTGCGAGTGCGCTGGCCGCGCACGGGCAAACCGCGCTTGTGACGCATACCGCGGTAGGTTCCCAGGTCGATCAAACGCTTGATCGAGAGCTGTACTTCACGACGCAGGTCGCCTTCAACCGTGAACAAACCAACATGTTCGCGGACGCGTTCCAATTCAGCGTCGTTCAGATCCTTGACCTTTTTGTCAAAGGGTACGTTTGCCGCTTCGCAGATTTTGCGAGCGCGCGTACGACCAATGCCAAAAATGGCGGTCAGTCCGATCTCGGCGTGCTGTTGCGGCGGGATGTTAATGCCAGCAATACGGGCCATGACTATTCCTTGAATAAATCTGTTGCGTAGTCGCTAACCCGAGTTAGCCTTGACGCTGCTTGTGACGCGGGTCGGTGCAGATAACACGCACCACGCCGTGACGTTTGATAACTTTGCAGTTGCGGCAGATCCGCTTAACCGATGCCATTACTTTCATGGTTGACTCCTAATTTTCCGTAATCCGGTTCCGCTCATTTGGAGCGGAAAACTATCCTGGCTCGCGTCAGATCATAGGGCGTGAGCTCCACTGTGACCTTGTCACCCGGCAGGATCCGGATGTAATGCATACGCATCTTGCCGGAAATATGGCCCAACACCACGTGGCCGTTTTCGAGCTTGACGCGAAATGTCGCGTTCGGGAGGTTCTCAAGAACCTCGCCTTGCATCTGAATGACGTCGTCCTTGGACATTCTTTTGCTTACCGCATCGGCAAACCCGCGCCCTTGAAGTTGGCCTTCTTGAGCAACGAGTCGTACTGGTGAGACATCATGTAGGCCTGAACCTGTGCCATGAAATCCATCGTCACCACCACAATAATCAACAGAGACGTACCACCGAAGTAGAAGGGAACGTTCCAGCGCATCACCAAGAATTCCGGCAACAGGCACACCAACGTAATGTAGATGGCACCTGCGAGCGTCAAACGCATTAGGATCTTGTCGATGTAGCGCGCTGTTTGTTCACCCGGACGAATGCCCGGAACAAACGCACCACTCTTCTTCAGGTTGTCCGCCGTTTCGCGGCTGTTGAACACCAGAGCCGTGTAGAAAAAGCAGAAGAAAATAATCGCGACGGAGTACAGCGTGATGTAGAGCGGTTGACGAGGCGACAGGGCCGCAGCCAGGTCACTAAGCCAGCGCATGTTCTCACTGCTGGAGAACCAGCTCGTGATCGTGGCCGGGAACAGAATGATCGACGATGCGAAAATCGGCGGAATCACCCCTGCCATGTTCAGCTTCAGCGGCAAATGCGAGCTTTGACCACCGTAGACCTTGTTGCCGACCTGACGCTTGGCGTAGTTCACCGTGATCTTGCGCTGTCCGCGTTCCACGAACACCACAAAAGCGGTAACCAGCACCACCAGAGCCACAATGAACAGTGCCGAAAGCACGGACATCGCGTTGGTGCGGACCAGGTCCAACAGTGCAGCCAGCGCCGCGGGCAAACCCGCAACGATACCTGCGAAGATCAGGATGGAAATCCCGTTGCCCAGACCGCGTTCCGTGATCTGTTCACCCAGCCACATGACGAACATGGTGCCAGTGACCAAAGTCACAACGGTCGTGAAGCGAAACAGCATACCCGGATCGATCACCAGTCCCTGTTGGGACTCCAACGCCACCGAAATGCCCACTGCTTGCACCAGCGCCAGCACGACTGTGCCGTAGCGGGTGTATTGGGTAATCTTCCGACGACCGGATTCGCCCTCTTTCTTGAGCGCTTCCAGCGACGGCACCACCACCGACATCAACTGCATGATGATGGATGCCGAAATGTACGGCATGATCCCCAGGGCAAAAATCGAGAAACGCGAGAGCGCCCCACCCGAGAACATGTTGAACAGGCCCAGGATCCCGCCCTGGTTCTGGCGGAACAAGTCCGCCAGCGCATCCGGATTAATACCCGGTACGGGGATGTGTGTACCCAAACGGTAAACCACCAGGGCGAGCACCAGGAACACCAAACGGCGCTTCAAATCACCGTACCGTGCTCCGGTTTTGCCCAATGCCTGCGCGTTAGCCACTCGTCACCTCGTGATCAAGCAAGCGAGCCGCCCGCGCCTTCGATGGCGGCGCGAGCGCCGGCCGTCGCGGTAATGCCCTTGAGCACTACCTTGCGCGAGAGTTCACCCGACTTGATGACCTTGGCGTAACGAACCGCCTGACCAATCACGCCAGCCGCCTTGAGCACTTGCACGTCGACTTCGTCGATGGGCAAGGCTTGCAGGTCCGACAGACGGACTTCGGCGTACAGGTGCTGACCGAGCGGGGTGAAACCACGCTTGGGCAGACGACGCTGCAGCGGCATTTGACCGCCTTCGAAGCCAACCTTATGGAAACCGCCCGAGCGCGACTTCTGACCTTTGTGGCCACGGCCGGCGGTTTTACCCAGACCCGAACCGATACCACGGCCGACGCGGCGCTTGGCGTGCTTGCTGCCCTCAGCGGGCTTCAGCGAATTAAGTTGCATATCCGACATGGTGATTCCTTAGGCTTCCGAGACGGAAACGAGATAATCCACCTTACGGATCATCCCACGCACCTCGGGCGTATCGACCAACACGCGGCTGCTGTTGATGCGGCCCAAGCCCAAACCGCGAACCGTATCACGGTGCGATTGCTTGGTACCGATCACGGAGCGCACGAGGGTCACTTTGATCTGCTTCTGAGCCATGATTTACCCCAGGATTTCTTCGACCGACTTGCCGCGCTTGGCAGCAACATCGGCCGGGGTCAGGGAAGCGCGCAGACCGTTCAACGTGGCGCGAACCATGTTGTAGGGGTTGCTCGAGCCCAGGCTCTTGGCAACCACGTTACGCACACCCATCACTTCAAAAATAGCGCGCATCGGGCCGCCGGCGATAACGCCAGTACCTTCAGCAGCGGGCGAGATCAGCACGGTAGCGGCGCCATGCTTGCCAACCACGGTGTGGTGCAGCGTGCCGTTCTTCAGAGCAACCTTGAACATGCCGCGACGGGCCTGTTCCATTGCCTTCTGGACGGACACCGGCACTTCACGCGCCTTGCCCTTACCCATGCCGACGCGACCATCGCCATCGCCAACCACGGTCAGCGCGGCAAAGCTCATGGTGCGACCACCCTTGACCACTTTGCTCACGCGGTTGACCGCGATCATCTTTTCGCGGAGGCCGTCATCGTTCTCTTTTTCCGCGGCGTTCTTGCCTTGTACTTTAGCCATTTGACAGATCCTCGCTTAGAACTTCAGGCCGGCTTCACGCGCGGCATCGGCCAGCGCTTTCACGCGGCCATGGTAACGAAAGCCCGAGCGATCGAAAGCGACCAGTTCGATACCGGCAGCCTTGGCCTTTTCGGCCACGCGCTTGCCAACCAGGGTCGCAGCGGCAGTGTTGCCGCCTTGACCGGTTTGGCCGGCCAGTTGCGCACGCACTTCGGCTTCCACCGTCGAGGCGCTGACCAGAACGCGATCGCCTTCCGGCGAAATGATGTTGGCGTAGATGTGCTGGTTCGAGCGGAAGACCGAGAGGCGGTGAACGCGCAGCTCGTTGATCTTCCGGCGGGTCGGAACCGCACGACGCAAACGGGAAACTTTTTTGTCCATGATTCGTCCTTGCGTGCGCCGTTATTTCTTCTTGGTTTCTTTGATGACGACGCGTTCGTCCGAGTAACGCACACCCTTGCCCTTGTAGGGTTCGGGTTCGCGGTACGAGCGGATTTCAGCGGCCATCTGACCGACGACTTGCTTGTTGGCGCCCTTGATGACGATTTCCGTCTGGGTGGGGCATTCGGCCTTGATACCGGCCGGCAACTGATGCAAAACGTCGTGCGAGAAACCGAGCTGCAGCTTAACGGCATCGCCTTGGATCGAGGCGCGGTAACCCACGCCAACCAGGGTCAGCTTGCGCTCGAAGCCCTTGCTCACGCCGGTAACCATATTGGCCACCAGAGCGCGCACGGTACCCGACATGGCATTGGCGTGACGAGTTTCGTTGGCGGCGGCAAACGTGAGCTTGCCTTCGTCCATCGCAACCGTGACGTCGCCAGTCAGGGCTTGAGTCAGGGTGCCCAGCGGGCCCTTGACGATGATCTGATCCTGCTTGATGTCAGCTTCGACACCCTTCGGCAGTTCGACCGGATACTTAGCGATACGTGACATTCGAATTTCTCCTTAGGCCACGTAGCACAGCACTTCGCCGCCGACGCCGTTGGCGCGAGCCTTACGGTCGGTCATGACGCCGCGCGAGGTCGAAACGATAGCCACGCCCAGGCCGTTCATGACCTGAGGAATGCTGGTACGGCCCTTGTAGATACGCAGACCGGGGCGCGAAACGCGTTCGATGCGTTCGATAACCGGGCGACCAGCGTAGTACTTCAGGGTGATCTCGAGCTCAGGCTTGGCCTGGGTGCCCTTGATTTCAAAGCTGTCGATGTAGCCTTCGTCTTTCAGCACAGCGGCAATTGCCGCCTTCAGCTTCGAGGAGGGCATGCTCACCGTAACTTTGTCCACTTGCTGCGCATTGCGAATGCGGGTCAGCATATCGGCGATGGGATCGCTCATGCTCATAATGTATCTCCTACCAGCTGGCCTTGGTGATGCCGGGGATTTCGCCCTTCATCGCCATTTCACGCAGTTTGTGACGCGTCAGGCCGAACTTGCGGAACACGCCGCGCGGACGACCGGTGACCACGCAACGGTTACGTTGGCGCGTCGGATTGGCATTGCGCGGCAGCTGTTGCAGCTTGAGCCGAGCTTGGTAACGTTCTTCGTCGGTCTTCGACTGGTCGTCGATGATCGCCTTCAACTCAGCGCGCTTGGCAGCGAACTTGTCAGCCAGCTTGGCGCGCTTGATGTCGCGATTGATGAGGGAAAGTTTAGCCACGTCATCAGCCCCTTAGTTACGGAACGGGAAGCTGAAGGCCGTCAACAGCGCCTTGGCTTCTTCGTCGGTCTTCGCGGAGGTGGTGATGCTGATGTTCAGCCCACGCAGCGCGTCGATCTTGTCGTACTCGATTTCGGGGAAAATGATTTGCTCTTTCACCCCGATGTTGTAGTTGCCACGGCCGTCGAACGCACGACCCGAGATACCACGGAAGTCGCGCACGCGAGGCAGCGCGACCGCAACGAGGCGATCCAGGAATTCGTACATGCGTTGACCACGCAACGTGACCATGCAACCAATCGGGTAGTTTTCGCGGATCTTGAAACCGGCGATAGCCTTCTTGGTCTTCGTCACGACAGGCTTTTGGCCAGCGATCTTGGTCAGGTCCGACACCGCGTGTTCGATAACCTTCTTATCGGACACGGCTTCCGAGACACCCATGTTCAGGGTGATCTTGGTGATGCGCGGCACTTCCATGACGCTCTTGTAGCCAAACTTGGCCTGCAGGTCGCCAGCGACCTTGCTCTTGTAGAAATCTTGCAAACGAGACATGTCTATCGCCCCTTACGCCTTGGCGCCGACAACGGCACCATTGGAACGGAACACGCGGACCTTGCGACCTTCGACTTCTTGAACGCCCACGCGGTCGCCACGACCGGTTGCGGGGTTGAAGAGCGCCACATTCGAGATGTGGATCGGCATGGTCTTTTCGACAATCCCGCCCGGGTTGTTAGCCATCGGGTTGGCTTTCACGTGCTTCTTGACGATGTTGACGCCTTCGACCAGAACGTGGTCAGCATCAACACGAGCCAGCACGGTACCGCGACGCTTCTTGTCGCGGCCGGTCAGGACGATGACTTCGTCGCCTTTACGAATGTTATTCATCGTAGGGCTCCTTACAGCACTTCCGGGGCCAACGACACGATCTTCATGAACTTCTCGGTACGCAGTTCACGCGTAACGGGTCCGAAGATGCGGGTGCCGATGGGCTCCAGCTTGGCGTTGAGCAATACGGCGGCATTGCCACCGAACTTAATCAGCGAACCGTCTTTACGGCGCACGCCCTTGGCGGTACGAACCACCACGGCATTGTAAATTTCGCCTTTCTTGACGCGTCCGCGCGGAGCCGCATCTTTGACGCTCACCTTGATGATGTCGCCGATACCGGCATAACGGCGCTTGGAGCCACCGAGCACCTTAATGCACATGACATGACGCGCACCAGTGTTATCGGCCACGTCCAGCGTGGTCTGCATTTGGATCATGATTTTTCCTGTTCCAACTTAACTGGAAATACTGTTTTCCCGGGGTTTTCCCCCCGAGGAACTCTGCAATTCCTGCCAGTTTTGGTCCCGTCAGGTCTGCCGCCCTGCTTTTGTGTTGTAGACCTAGAGCTTTCGCTCTACCTCTGCAACGGGTTGGCAACGCAACGACCCTGGGTTGAAATCCTGCGGGTATTCCCCCAACTCGATGAGCTAAATCTTCCTTAACTCAATCGACAATCTGGGAAAGCTGATCATTCTAGCGTGGTTAAATTTTGAGCGCAAGTACTTTGTTGGTATGACGCACAAAAGACCACGCTCCCCAATAAGGGGAACGGTTTGCGGGCCCTCTGCCCCCTATTTCTGGCGGTAGTAGCCCTTCTCCCAGGCATCGTGATTGGCCTTGCCGCGACGGATTTCGTCCGTGAACGGAGCCGCTCTGAGCACCAGGCGATTCAGCCATTTTACCGGAACGCGGCACGGCCTTTCGAAGTCGACGAACAGCACAGCCCGTAACCCGTCAGTGTCGTTGTGGACTTGATGCGGATACAGGTCATCGAAGACCACGGCGCGGCCTTCCCGCCAGCTATATCGTTCACCCCCGACCTCTATCCAGCAGCGCTCGGCCGGCTTGGGCACGACCAGCCCCAGGTGCAGGCGCAGCACACCGTTGTAGGGGCCGGTATGAAGGGGAATCCGCTTGCCCGGTTCCAGAATCGAGAAGAACGCGCTGCGAATACCCGGAATCCCCGTCAGCGCGCGGGCGGTTTCCGGGCAGCGCGCCAGGTTGCGTTCCGAGCGCAGTCCGTACCCCATGAAGACAAACGTCTTCCATTGATCGTCGGACGTGATCATCCCGACGTCCGGGGATATCTCGTGAAATGCCGGCAGATGCTGGCGTTCGGCCAGCAGTTCGGTGAGCTCGGCGCGAATGGCGGCGGTCCGGGCTTCAAGCGCGGGTATCCACGGGAACTGGTCATTCTGGAAGATCGGCATGTCGCCCACCAGCGACGACCGCGCGATCCGGTGACGCAGCCAATCGATGAAGCGAAAAAGCACGCGCGAGTACAGACTGGGTTTGATGCCGGAAAGCGCGTCAACGGGTTGCACGATGGGTAGGGAATCAGGCTGCTTAGGATGGCCCATTGTGTCCAAGGCCGCCCCGGCTTGCAAGACTTGGCCCCTTCCATTGGCTCCAATCCTGCGCGGCGGATTGGACCTCCCCGCATCGCGCAAGCTGGTTTAGACTGGCGTGGGCGACATGCGATCGCACTCCACTCCTATTTCGCAAGGAAAGACAGGCATGTATGAACAGTTGGCGCTGTATATCGACGGCGAATTCATCTCCGGCGAGGGTAGGCGCACCCAGGACGTCATCAACCCGGCCACGCTTGAAGTGCTGGGCCAGCTGCCTCACGCAACTGAAGCCGATCTGGACCGTGCGCTAGCCGCCGCCCAGCGCGCGTTCGAATCGTGGAAGAAGTCTTCTCCCATGGATCGTTCGGCTATCCTGCGCAAGGTCGCCACGCTGTCGCGCGAGCGCGCCAAGGAAATCGGCCGCAACATGACGCTGGACCAAGGCAAGCCGCTGGCCGAAGCCGTGGGCGAAGTCACCTCTTGCGCTGAACACGCCGACTGGCACGCCGAAGAATGCCGCCGTATCTACGGCCGCGTGGTCCCGCCCCGCAACCCCGACGTGCGCCAATTCGTCGTGCGCGAACCCATCGGCGTCTGCGCCGCGTTCACGCCCTGGAACTTCCCGTACAACCAGGCCATCCGCAAGATCGCCGCCGCGCTCGGCGCCGGTTGCACGGTGGTCCTCAAGGGTCCGGAAGATTCACCTAGCGCCGTCATGGCGATTGCGCGCATGTTCCACGATGCCGGCCTGCCCAAGGGCTGCCTGAACATCGTGTGGGGCGAGCCCGCCAAGATCTCCGACTACCTGATCCGCTCGCCGATCGTGCGCAAGGTGTCGTTCACCGGTTCCGTGCCGGTGGGCAAGCAGCTGGCCGCACTGGCCGGCGCGCATATGAAGCGCGTCACGATGGAACTGGGCGGCCATTCGCCCGTGCTGGTGTTCGACGACGCCGACATCGACCGCGCCGCTGAAATGCTGGCCAAGTTCAAGGTGCGCAACGCCGGTCAGGTTTGCGTGTCGCCCACCCGCTTCTACGTGCAGGAAGGCGCCTACGAACAGTTCCTGGCCCGCTTCTCGGACGTGCTCAAGAACATCAAGGTCGGCGATGGCCTGGAAGCCGGCACCGACATGGGCCCGCTGGCCCACGAACGCCGCGTGCCCGCCATGAGCGCCTTCATCGACGACGCCAAGAAGCATGGCGGCAAAGTCGTGGTGGGCGGTGGCCCGCTGGACCGCAAGGGCTTCTTCTTCGCCCCCACGGTTGTGACCGAACTGCCCGACAACTCGATGCTGATGACCGAAGAGCCCTTCGGCCCCGTGGCGCCGGTGGTCCGCTTCAAGGACACCGACGAAGTCCTGCGCCGCGCCAACAGCCTGCCGTTCGGCCTGTCGTCCTACGTGTTCACCAATTCGTTGAAGACGGCCACCAAGGTCTCCAACGGACTGGAAGCCGGCATGGTCAACATCAACCACTTCGGCAGCGCGCTGGCCGAGACGCCGTTTGGCGGCATCAAGGACAGCGGCATCGGCAGCGAAGGCGGGCTGGAAACGTTTGACGGCTACCTCGTCACGAAATTCATCACGCACATCTGATCGGTTTCGACCCTTCAACTCAAAAAGCCCCGCAAGGGGCTTTTTTTCGTCCCGCGGCCGCCGGTCTTCGCGCGGCGTCGTTTCATGATGCTGTCATGCACGTCCGGGAACATTGCGCCTCGCTGACAGGCAGCTGACCGCCCCAAGGGGACTGCCTGCCCCACTCTTCAGGATCAGATCGCGCAATGAACGCCCTTTCCCGTTTCGCCCGCACGGCCGGCGCCGCCACCCTTGTGGCCCTGCTTGCCGCTTGTGGCGGCGACGATGACGACAACAACAATCCCCCGGTCGCGGAGGCGCCCCCGCCCGTCACGGAAACGCCGGCCGCGCCGCCCGCCCCCCTGCAAGTGGCGTTCATGCCCGACATCCACTTCCATGATGTGTACGCCGACTTCAAGGACGGATCGTTCCCGGGCATTCCCAACCCCAAGCATGGCGACAACGCAACGATCCGCACGATGTATGCGCAGTTGACGTCGACACGGCTGTTCAACGAAAACTACTTCGCTTTCCTGGCCGCCCTGGACGATGCCGTTGCGCGCGGCGTGAAGTACATCGCGCTGCCGGGCGACTTCTCGGATGACGGCCAGCCCGTGCACATGCGCGGCCTGGTGAAGATCATGGACGACTATTCCAGGAAACACGGCATTCAGTTCTTTGCCGCCCCCGGCAACCACGACCCCAACCGGCCCTTCAACCAGGCGGCCGGCAAGAGCGACTACCTGGGTCTGGACCCCACAACCGGCGCCATCGGCTTCTCGCAACCGATCTACAGCCGCGGCGGCAACGCGGCATGCAGCACGCCGTACAGCGGCGACTGGGCGCGCATCGGCAACACGTACTGCACGGAAGAAGTCCTGCACATGGGCTACGCCGGCATCACGGATGCGCTCAAGCAGCATGGCTTCATGCCGCAGCCGCAAAACGTCTATTACGAAACACCGTACAGCACCTACAAGTACGAAGACTACGACTACACCACGGCGTTGGATCAGGCTAACTGGATCAACCGCCAATACGAGATCTGCGCGGAAGGAACGGGCGGCCCCAACAAGCCGCAGCACTACACGCTATGCAAGATGGTGCCCGACACGTCCTACGTGGTTGAACCGGTCAAGGGCCTGTGGCTGGTCGGCATTGACGCCAACGTCTACGTGCCGACGGGCGTCGGCGCCAACGACTTCACCGGCTCGGGTGACCAGGGCTACAACAAGATGCTGACGCACAAGGCCCACGTCATCAAATGGCTGGCCGATGTCGTTACGCGCGGCAAGGCGCAGGGCAAGCAGGTCATCGCGTTCAGCCACTTTCCGATGTCCGAGTTTTTCAACGGCGCCTCCGACGATATCGAGGCGCTGTTGGGCGCCAACAAGATGCAGATGATCCGCCGCCCGGCCGAGAACACGACGCGCGCCCTGGCCGAAACCGGTCTGAAGGTGCACGTGGGCGGCCATATGCACTTCAACGACATGGCGGCACGCAATTACGGCGGCAACTCGGCGCTGTTCAATATCCAGGCGCCGTCCATGGCGGCTTACGTGCCCGCCTACAAGCTGATGACGCTGCAAAGCGCGGACAAGATCGAAGTGCAGACCATCCGCCTGGACAAGGTGCCGCGCTTTGACGAGCTGTTCGACCTGTATCGCGCCGAAAACGCCTACACCACGCCGCCCCGGTGGGACGTGTCGATCCTGGACGCTAAGGACTACGGTGACTTCACGTATCGCTACATGAGCGAGCTGGTGCGCCTGCGCCTGCTTAACGACGACTGGCGTTGCGAGATGCGCGAACTGGTCAAGAGCCCGCTGACCGGCGCCGACCTGCTGACGCTGTCGCAACTGCAAACCAGCGTGACGCTGAAGGAACTGGCGAACACCGGCAATCAGAGCAATCTGACGCCGGCCTTCTTTGCCTGCCTGTCGGACGGCGGCGGCACCGGCGCCAGCAATGCGGCGTTTGCCGGCAACCTGGCCGACGCCCAAGCGCGTGCACAGGCCCTGGCGCAAGCCAACGGCATGCAGCTGTCGGACTTCGCGCAGTGGAAGGCACTGGACATGGCGGGCGACTTCGTGCGCATCGCCAACGCGGGCGACCTGGCCTTTGCGGACATGCCGGCCCAACGCGCCAGCCAGTACAAGCTGCTGGCCCAGGCGCTGGCCAACACGAACGCGTCGGTTCAGATGAGCGGCAACAGTGTCAGCAACGCCAATACGCTTGCCGACCTGTTCAAGGCGCGCTTCAAGCCGCTGATGGCGATCATGCTGAAGCTGGCGGCGGGTGCGCCGTCCGAGCACATTCGGCTGGACCTGACCAGCAACAGCATCGTGGATCTGTCGAATCGGCCGTCACCGTTCTAAGCGCGCGCTGAACGGCTGACTGGTAAGACAAGACGGCTCATTCGTGAGCCGTCTTTTTTGATTCAGCAACGTGCGCGCAGATCGCGCGGGGTGATGCCGAAGCGGCTCTTGAACAGCCGGCTGAAGTGCGACGGGTGTGAAAAGCCAACCTGATAGGCCAGCTCGGCGATGCCGCGGTGCCGATGCCGCGGGTCCAGCAGCAGCTCGCGGCATTTATCCAGGCGCTGATCGAAGATGAATGATTCCACCGACAGGCCGCCCGCGCGCAGAATGCGGTGCAGATACGCCACCGACACGCCGCAGCCTTGCGCCACGTGCTGCGGCGACAAGCCCGGGTCGGCCAGGTGCCGGCGGATGTAGGCCAACACGCGCTGGCGATGCGCCAACGTAACGCTGCTGTCGGTTTCAGACGCATGGCCCTGCCCCGCCTGCACCAGGAACAGCACGATCAGGTCAATCAACCTTTCGCCAAGCTCGGTCACTTCAGTGTCAGACCAGCTGCCCATGCCCTTGAAAAGGTGGTCCATGAAACCGGCCAGCATCGCACCACGCGGCGAGCCGTCATCGATGCGCAGCTTGTGGAAAGCGCCGATGCGTGAATCACGCTGCGTCAGCGCACTGCGAGGAAACGACACGCTCAGGCTGCGGTAGCCGGCCTCCCCCTGCGCCGTGGCCTGATACGGCAGGCTTTGGTTCATCAGGTAAACGCAACCCGGCTCCACCTGAAAATCTCGCCCTTGTTGCCGCACGGCCAGCGGCCCCGCCAGCGGCATGCCAAACGTATAGAACTCCTGGTCCAGCCGCGACACGTTGCCGGCCGTGCGCTCCAGCTTCTGTCCCCGATAGTGCAGGTCATTGAACTGCAGGCTGGCGCGGCGCGCGTAGCGCACATGGCCGGCGAAATGGTCGGGTTTGCCGCGGTGCACCTCAAACGGACCGAACGCGTCGGCCAGCGCCGCCCGCCATTGCTCGCACCCGTCGGCGCCGGCGGTGGCCGATATGGCGAATTCCGTGTCGGACATGTCGCGGTCTCCTGTACGCGGCCCAGCGCAATTTGATCTTGCGTCTACAAGCTCTTGATTCACCCTGCCCTGGGGTGCGCGGCGCATTGTGCATGCGTCTGGCGCAAGTCTATATTCAGCCCGATAAGCACACAACCTGGACAACCCGGGAGGAGACTCATGGCAACCGAGCCCGCAACGGCCGCCCGCCACACGCCGGTATCGCGCTATGCGCGCTGCGAAGGACGCGAGCTGCACTACATGGAATGGGGCGCACCCGATGCGCCGCCCGTCGTGATGTGGCATGGCCTGGCCCGCACGGGCCGGGATTTCGACGACTTGGCTGAGGCGCTGGCGGGCGACTACCGCGTCATCTGCCCCGACACGATCGGCCGCGGGCTGTCGCAATGGAGCCCCGACGCGGCGGCCGAATACTGCCTGGATTTCTATGCACGCCTGGCACGCGCGCTGGCCGATGGTCTGTCGCTTGTGCGCATGCGCTGGGTCGGCACATCGATGGGCGGCGCCACCGGCATGCACGCGGCCGCCACCACCTTGCGCGACCGGATTTCGCATCTGGTCGTCAACGACATCGGACCCGAGCTGCCCAAGCCGGCCATCGAACGCATCCTGGCGTACGCGGGCAACCCGCCCGCCTTTGATACCGTCACCGAACTGGAAGCCTGGCTGCGCGTCGCCTACCAGCCCTATGGGTGGCAAAGCGATGCGCAATGGCGGCGCATGGCAGAAACGTCGGTGCGGCGGCTGCCCGATGGCCGCGTCACGCCGCATTACGACCCCGCCATCGTCGGGCAGTTTCGCCATCACCCCAATGACTATGACCGCTGGAGCGGCTACGACTCTTTGCGCATGCCGGTGCTGTTGCTGCGCGGCGCGCAGTCCGACCTGCTGCTGCCGGAAGTGGCTCACGCCATGACACAGCGCGGTCCGCGCGCAACGCGCATCGACTTCCCTGATTGCGGCCACGCCCCCGCACTGAACGTCGCGCCGCAGATCGATGCCATCCGCCAATTTCTTGCCACGCCGAATCACACGGCTAACGCTTGCGCCCATTGATACCAATACCAGGAGACTTCCCATGAATCGCATACTGCTCGCCGCGCTGGCGGCACTCTGCATGACCTCGGCGGTGGCCGCCAAGGATTTTGTCGTCGCCCACGTGTACGACAAGACCGGCCCGCTGGAGGCCTATGCCAAACAGACGCAGAACGGCTTGATGCTGGGCCTGGAGTACGCCACGCAAGGCACGATGACCGTGGCCGGCCGCAAGATCCGCGTCATAGAAAAGGACAACCAGGGCAAGCCCGACGTTGCCCGCGCGCAGCTGGCGTCGGCCTATGCGGACGACAATGCCGACATCGCCGTGGGCCCCACGTCGTCAGGCGTCGCGTTGGCCATGCTGCCCATCGCCGAGGAATACGAAAAGATCCTGCTGGTCGAGCCCGCCGTCGCGGATTCGATCACAGGCGAAAAATGGAACAAGTACATTTTCCGCACCGGCCGCAACTCGTCGCAGGACGCCATTGCCAACGCGGTCGCGTTCGACCAGGCGGGCACATCCATCGCCATGCTGGCGCAAGACTACGCGTTTGGCCGCGACGGCGTGAAGGCCTTCAAGGGTGCGTTGAAAAACGCCAAGATCGTGCACGAGGAATACCTGCCGGCCAACGCCACCGACTTCACCGCCGGCGCGCAACGCCTGTTTGATGCGCTGAAAGATAAACCCGGCCGCAAGATCATTTTCATCCTGTGGGCAGGTGCCGGAAACCCGTTCAAGATCGCCGACCTGGACCCCAAGCGCTTCGGCATTGAAATTGCCACGGGCGGCAATACGCTGGCCGCGATGACGCCGCTGAAGTCCCTGGCCGGCATGGAAGGCGCCACGTATTACTACTACGGCATTCCAAAGAATCCCATCAACGATTGGCTGGTTGCCGAACACCAGAAACGCTTCGGGCAGCCGCCCGACTTCTTCACGGCCGGCGGCATGTCCTCGGGCATCGCGATCGTGGCAGCGCTGAACAAAACCGCGGGCAACGCCGACACCGACACGCTCATCAAGGCGATGGAGGGCATGAGTTTCGACACGCCCAAGGGCAAGATGACGTTCCGGCCCGAAGACCATCAGGCGATGCAGTCGATGTACCACTTCCGCATCAAGAACGATCCTTCCGTGCCGTGGGCCGTGCAGGATCTGGTCAAGGAAATCACGCCCGATCAGATGAATGTGCCCATTCAGAACAAGCCTTGAAGGCCGGTTGCCGCCATGCTGGAAACCCAATCGCTTACGATCCGCTTCGGCGGGCACGTGGCCGTCAACAACGTCAGTTGCCGCTACGAGCCGGGCACGCTGACGGCCATTGTCGGCCCCAACGGCGCGGGCAAGACAACGTACTTCAACCTGATCTCCGGCCAGTTGCGCGCCAGCGCAGGGTCGGTGAGTCTGAACGGGCGCGACCTGACGTCGCTATCGACCCCTGCGCGCATGCACGCGGGGCTGGGCCGCGCATTTCAGCTGACGCAGCTGTTCCCTCGCCTTTCCGTGCACGAGAACGTGCGGTTGGCGCTGCAATCGCGCCAGCAAGGCCTGAGCTGGCGTCAGATTCGCTTCTGGCGGACTTGGGACGATGATCGCAAGCTGCTGGCACGCGCTGATGCACTGCTTGAACGAACCCGCTTGTCCGCACGCCGCGACCAGGCTGCCGCCGACCTGCCGCACGGCGATCAGCGCAAGCTGGAAATCGCCATGTTGATCGCGCTGGAGCCACAAGTGTTCATGTTTGACGAGCCCACGGCCGGGATGAGCGTAGACGACGTACCCGTGGTGCTGGAGCTGATTCGCGAGCTGAAAACCGACCCGTCGAAAACGATCCTTCTGGTAGAGCACAAGATGGATGTGGTGCGGGAATTGGCCGACCGTATTGTGGTGCTGCATAACGGCCAATTGATGGCTGATGGCGAACCCGCCGCCGTCATCGCCTCGCCCATCGTGCAGCAGGCATACCTGGGTATCGCGCCCGTGGAGACCCCGGCATGAGCCCGCCGCCGCTGCTGGAATTGAAGGGCGTGCACACGCACATCGGCGCGTATCACATCCTGCACGGCGTCGATCTTGCCGTGCCCGCGTCGGCGGTCACCATGCTGCTGGGTCGCAACGGCGCAGGCAAGACCACGACGCTGCGCACGATCATGGGATTGTGGCGCGCGTCGCAAGGCCAGATTCGGTTCGACGGCGCGCCCGTCGGCGGGCCGGGCACGCGCACATCGCCGCCCGACATGGCTCGCATGGGCATGGCCTACGTGCCCGAGAACATGGGCATCTTTGCCGACCTTTCCGTCAAGGAAAACATCTTGCTGGCCGCGCGCCAGGCCCGAACCGTGGCGCAGTTGGATACGGTGCGATTGGAATGGATCTTCGGATTTTTTCCGGCACTGAAGAAATTCTGGCTGCACCCCGCCGGCAAGCTGTCCGGAGGGCAGAAGCAGATGCTTGCCGTCGCTCGCGCCATCATCGAACCGCGCCGGCTGCTGCTGATCGACGAGCCCAGCAAGGGCCTGGCGCCCGCCATCATCCAGAACATGATCGACGCCTTCATCGAACTCAAGCAGGCGTCCACCACCATTTTGCTGGTCGAGCAGAACTTCAACTTCGCGCGGCTGGTCGGCGACCATGTGGCCGTCATGGATAACGGCCGCGTCGTTCATGCGGGCGACATGCAGGCGCTGGCGCAAGACGACGCACTACAGACGCGGCTGCTGGGCCTGTCGCTGGGAAGCCATCAATGAGCACGCTGGATATCGATACACCCTTGCCGCGCGTACGTGCGGATCTGCGCCCCGTTCTGCTGGTGCTGGCGCTGGCCGCGCTGGCGCTGCCCTTGGTGGGTTCGTTCTCAACCTGGATCACGCTGACGCTGGCGGGCCTGGCAATGGGCATGATCATCTTCATCGTTGCGTCAGGCATGACGCTGGTGTTCGGGCTGATGGACGTCCTGAACTTCGGCCACGGCCTGTTCATCGCCATTGGCGCCTACATGGCGGCGACCGTGCTGGGCGCGATGTCCGACTGGACCCAGACAGGCAGCCTGTGGATGAACCTGGCCGCCGTACTGCCGGCCATGATCGTGGGCATGCTGGTGGCAGGCGCCGTCGGTCTGGCCTTTGAATGTGTGATCGTGCGCCCCGTGTATGGGCAGCATTTGAAGCAGATCCTGATCACGATGGGCGGCATGATCATCGGCGAAGAGATCATCAAGATGATCTGGGGTCCGCAAACCCTGTCACTGCCGCTACCCGAGGCGCTGCGTGGCGCGTTCCTGCTGGGCGATGCGGCCATCGAGAAATTCCGTATCGTTGCCTTGGCTGTCGGCGTGCTGGTGCTAGGTGGGATGCTGTGGCTGCTGAACCGTACCAAGCTGGGGCTGTTGATCCGCGCGGGCGTCGAAGACCGCGAAATGGTCGAAAGCCTGGGCTACCGCATCCGCCGTCTGTTCGTGGGCGTGTTCGTCGCGGGGTCGATGCTGGCGGGGCTGGGCGGCGTGCTGTGGGGCATGTACCAGCAGTCGATCGTGCCGCAACTGGGTGCGCAGGTGAACGTGCTGATCTTCATCGTCATCATGATCGGCGGCCTGGGTTCGACGGTCGGCTGCCTGATTGGTGCGTTGCTGGTCGGCTTGATGGCCAACTACACCGGCTTTCTGCTTCCCAAGGCGGCCCTGTTCTCGAACATCGCGCTGATGGTCGCCATTTTGTTGTGGCGGCCGCAAGGCGTGTATCCGGTCACCAACCGCTAGGAGCCCAGACATGTCATTTCGCCTGCTCTCCGGCGACCCGCCTCGCAGCCCGCTGCTGGCGCTTGCGCTGATTGCAATCGTCGCCCTGCTTGCTGCCGCGCCCTTTCTCTTTCCCGGTCCCAAATCGCTGGCGGTGGCGGCCAAGATCCTGGTGTTCGTGATTCTGGTCGCCAGCTATGACCTGCTGCTGGGCTACACCGGCATCGTGAGTTTTGCGCACACCATGTTCTTCGGCATTGGCGCCTATGGCGTGGCAATCGCCAGCATCCGGATGGAACCGGGGTGGACGGCGGTGTTCAGGGGTGGGCGCGGGCCTAGCGGTATCGCTGGCTTTCGCCTTGCTGATCGGCCTGGCCAGCCTGCGGGTGCGCGCCATTTTCTACGCGATGATCACGCTGGCGGTCGCAGCCGCGTTCCAGACATTGGTGTCGCAATTGTCGGACCTGACAGGCGGCGAAGACGGGCTGAACTTCAAGGTGCCGCAGCTGCTGCGGCCGGCGTTCCGGCCCTTTTCCGAACCGGTGTTTGGCGTCACGATCGACGGCCGCATCATCACTTACTACCTGATTGCCGCGGTCTGCGTGGTGTTGTTCCTGATGCTGCTGCGCATCGTCAATTCGCCGTTCGGCCGCGTGCTCCAGGCCATTCGCGAAAACCCCTTCCGCGCCGAGGCCATCGGCTACCGCACCGTGCTGTACCGCAGCCTGTCGAACCTGCTTGCCGCCGCGTTCGCCACGCTGGCCGGCGCGCTGTACGCGCTCTGGCTGCGCTACAACGGCCCGGACACCACGCTGTCGTTCGAAATCATGCTGAATATCCTGCTGATGCTCGTGATTGGCGGCATGGGCACGATGTATGGTGCGGTGGTGGGCGCCAGCCTGTTCGTATTCGCGCAAAGCTATCTGCAAGACGGCCTGCAAATCATCCACGACGCGGTGACGGGCGTTGCGCCATTGGCGTTGTTATTCGAACCTGACCGCTGGCTGCTATGGCTGGGGATTCTATTCGTGGTGTCGGTGTATTACTTTCCGACGGGAATCGCGGGGCGATTGAGGGAGTTCGCGCGGCGGCGCTAACGCCCTCAAGGGCCTCCGCGTGCCGGCATGCGCCCATGCCCCGCGCTAGGCTTGTCGCCTTATTTCACCTTGCTGCTTACGCGATCCAGGTCGCGGCTAAGCTGGTCAATCTGACGCTGCATCGCGCTGAACTGCCGCTCGTTCGCGCTGTTGCTGTTGCTGCTGCTACTGCGGCTGCTGTCGCTTTGCTTGCGCTCCAGTGAGGCAATCTTTTTGTCCTGATCGTCCACCTTGCGTTGCAGCGCGCGGTTCTCGTTTTTCAAATCGTCCAAGGTACGCGTTTGATCCCGGACCTGATCCATCGTCCTCTGCAACTCCCTGACTTCCATGCCGGCGCGCGCCCGGCTATCGCTCCCAACGACCAGCACGCTGTCGTGGATGGGCCGAGAGATCTCCACATCCTTGAAAACAATGTTTTGTGCGCTTGCGAATGTTGAGAAACCCGCGCCCGCCAACACCATGAAACCTGCTATGCCAAGCTTGCCCGCGGACCTGATCATGTTGCCACTCCTGTGGTCAGAATTGTCAGCGCAATGGGTGCGCTGGCTGGATTTATATCAGGAGCCATGGGGGTTGTAACAACGCAGGCACCAATAGTGGCTACGCTGCGTTTCAAAGCCGGCAAGGACCAGGCAGCAACCGCGGCGACGGTCACTTTCCGCTCTGGCGCAGCGTGTCCGCCTCGCGCCGCAGGCTGTCGACTCGCCGCTGCATCTCGTCGATCTTGCCTCGGTCAAGCTGCGAGCCAGCCGGCGTAGGCTGCAAGGGCCGCATCGTCGAACCCGTATTCAACGGCATCATGGCGGGCGCAGCCCCAGCGGCGTTGGCCGGCTTCTGGGTGAACAGGCGCTCCAGCAATAGCAATTGATTGCGCTGATTCTCCAGGGTCTGTTCCTGCGAGGCCAGCGCTTGCTCGTCCTCGTCATCCGATCCGAAGATGGCGGCGTGGTCACGGGACCCGGGAGGCAGCTTCACGCGAGGCTCGGGCCCGGCGTTCAAGACGTTCTTACCGACACGGGCGTCATCGGGTGGCGCCGCCGGGCCGTTACCTGCGCCCGCATCCACCGCTTGCGCGGCGGCGGTACCAGCCAAACAAAAGGCGGCCACAAGCACATTGGCCCGTACGGTACTGCGCATGATGTTCCTGACCCGCATCGGCATCGATCTCAAGGACAAAAAAAACGGCAAGGGGTTTAGCCCTTGCCGTTTTATATCAGAACGGCGAACCGTTCCGATGACTGCTTCACTTAGATGATACGTGCGGCTTCAACCAGACGCACCACACGCCACGACTTCGAGCGCGAGATGGGACGGCCTTCAGCGATTTCAACCGTATCGCCTTCGTTGTATTGGTTCGATTCATCGTGCGCCTTGTACTTGGCGGAACGCATGATGATCTTGCCGAAGATGGGGTGCTTGACGCGGCGCTCAACGAGCACAACGACAGTCTTGTCCATCTTGTTGCTGACGACCTTGCCAACCAGCGTACGCTGGCGCTTGGCCACTTGGGTGTTTTGAGTTTCGCTCATGTTTATTTCCCTGCCTTCTCGGTCAGCAAGGTACGAACGCGCGCAATGTCGCGACGCACGTTGCGCAGCTGGCTGGTGTTGGCCAGTTGCTGCGTGGCCTTCTGCATACGCAGACCGAATTGTGCCTTCAGCAGGCTTTCGAGCTCTTTGCCGAGCTCGGCGGCGTCTTTCGAACGGAGTTCGCTAGCTTTCATGTTAGTACTCCTTAAGCACCGATATGACGCGCGACGAACGTGGTCGAAATCGGCAGCTTGGCAGCGGCCAGGCGGAAAGCTTCACGCGCGATCTCTTCGCTCACACCTTCCATTTCGTAGAGCACTTTGCCGGGCTGAATTTCAGCGACCCAGTACTCAGGATTGCCCTTACCGTTACCCATACGGACTTCGGCGGGCTTTTGCGAGATGGGCTTATCCGGGAAAATGCGAATCCAGATACGGCCGCCACGCTTGATGTGACGATTGATAGCACGACGAGCGGCTTCGATCTGGCGAGCGGTCAGACGGCCACGGCCGGTGGCCTTCAGACCGAATTCGCCGAACGACACGTGGGTACCACGAGTCGCCAGACCGGTGTTGCGGCCCTTCTGCTCTTTGCGATACTTTCTGCGAGAGGGTTGCAGCATGGTTATTCTCCTTCAGGCGCCGGAGCAGCGTCCGCCTTGCGGGGACCACCACGACCACGACCACCCGGACGACCGGTGCGAGCACCGTCCGGACGATCACCACGCGGAGCGCGGCGCGGACGACGTTCTTCTTCGCGCGGGGCAGCGGTTTCCGGCGGCAATTCGCCGTTAGCCAGCATGTCGCCCTTGTAGACCCAGACCTTGATGCCGATCACGCCATACGTGGTGTGGGCTTCGGAGGTGCCGTAGTCGATGTTGGCCTTGAGGGTGTGCAGCGGCACACGGCCTTCGCGATACCACTCGGTGCGAGCAATTTCGATACCGTTCAGACGGCCCGAGCTCATGATCTTGATGCCTTGGGCACCCAGACGCATCGCGTTTTGCATCGCGCGCTTCATTGCGCGACGGAACATGATGCGCTTCTCGAGCTGTTGCGAGATCGAGTCGGCGATCAGTTGAGCATCGGTTTCCGGCTTGCGGATTTCTTCGATGTTGACGTGCACAGGCACGCCCATCAGACGCTGCAGATCAGCCTTCAGGCTTTCGATGTCTTCGCCGCGCTTGCCGATCACCACGCCCGGACGAGCCGAGTAGACGGTGATGCGGGCATTCTTGGCCGGACGCTCGATGATCACGCGACCAACGGAGGCGCTCTTGAGCTTCTTTTTCAGGTACTCGCGAACGCGAATGTCTTCGGCAAGCATCGTGCCGAAGGCCTTGTCGTCGGCGAACCAACGCGAGGACCAATTACGGGTGACCGCGAGACGGAACCCAGTGGGGTGAATTTTCTGACCCATCGTGACTCCTTAAGCTCCGACCTTGACCGTGATATGGCAGGTCTGCTTCTCGATACGGTTGCCGCGGCCCTTGGCGCGAGCGGAGAAGCGCTTCATCGACTGAGCCTTGTCCACAAAAATCGTGGTGACTTTCAGTTCGTCGATATCGGCGCCGTCGTTGTGCTCGGCGTTGGCGATGGCGGACTCGACAGCCTTCTTCAGGATGACGGCAGCCTTCTTCGGCGAGAAGGTGAGGATTTCCAGGGCACGGCCGACCTTCTGGCCACGGATCAAGTCCGCAACCAAACGGGTCTTCTGTGCCGAGATGTGCACCCCACGGATAATGGCAGTAGTTTCCATCGCTTACCTCTTCGCCTTCTTGTCCGCAGCGTGGCCCTTGAACGTACGGGTCAGCGCGAACTCGCCCAGCTTGTGACCGACCATGTTCTCGTTGATGTACACGGGGACATGTTGCTTGCCGTTGTGGACCGCGATCGTCAGACCGATGAACTCGGGCAGGATCGTGGAACGACGCGACCAGGTCTTGATCGGCTTCTTGTCTTTGCCCGCGACGGCCGTGTCCACCTTTTTGATCAGGTGAGCATCGACAAACGGGCCTTTCTTGATCGAACGTGACATAGTGTTCGCCTCTTACTTGCGCTTGCGCCGTTGGACGATCATATTGTTCGTCCGCTTGTTGCGACGGGTCTTGAAACCCTTCGCCGGGGTGCCCCACGGGCTGACCGGCTCGCGTGCTTCACCGGTACGGCCTTCGCCGCCACCGTGCGGGTGATCCACCGGGTTCATGGCAACGCCACGAACCGTCGGGCGGATACCACGCCAACGCATTGCACCGGCCTTGCCGATTTGGCGCAGGCTGTGTTCTTCGTTACCGACTTCACCAATGGTGGCGCGGCATTCGATGTGCACACGGCGAACTTCACCCGAGCGCAGACGAACCTGAGCGTAGATGCCTTCGCGAGCCAGCAGGACGGCGGAAGCGCCGGCCGAACGGACCATTTGAGCACCCTTGCCAGGCAGCATTTCGACGCAGTGAATCGTCGTACCCACCGGGATGTTGCGGATCGGCAGCGTGTTACCAGCGCGGATCGGAGCATCGGTGCCCGACAGCAAGGTAGCACCCACTTCCAGACCACGCGGAGCGATGATGTAACGACGTTCGCCGTCGGCGTAGCACAGCAGAGCAATGTGCGCCGTACGGTTGGGGTCATATTCCAGACGCTCGACCTTTGCCGGGATACCGTCCTTGTCGCGACGGAAGTCGACGACGCGGTAGTGTTGCTTGTGACCACCACCACGGTGGCGGATCGTGATGTGACCGTTGTTGTTACGGCCAGAACCACGGGTCTTCTTTTCCAGCAGCGGCGCGTAGGGCTCACCCTTGTGCAGGTTCGGGCTAACAACCTTCACCATGCCACGGCGGCCAGCCGATGTCGGCTTAACTTTTACGAGGGCCATTTACTTCACCTCCGCAAAGTCGATTTCCTGGCCGTCCTTGAGCGACACGTAAGCCTTGCGCTCATTACGGCGACGGCCAACGAATCGGCCAAAGCGCTTGACTTTGCCCTTACGGTTGAGGACCTGCACGGACTCGACCTGCACTTTGAAGAGCAGTTCGACGGCAGCCTTGATTTCCGGCTTGGTAGCGTCAGCCACGACACGGAAAGCGACTTGCTGATTCTTCTCAGCGACGAACGTGGCCTTTTCGGTCACGATCGGAGCCAGAATGACTTGCATCAAGCGTTCAGCGTTCATCCCAGCATCTCCTCGAGTTGAGCGATGGCCGGCTTGGTGATCAGCACTTTCTTGTAGTGGACCAGCGACAACGGATCGGCATAACGGGGCTCGACAACAGCAACGTGCGGCAGGTTGCGGGTGGCGAGGTAAACATTCTCATCAACGCTGTCGGTGATGATCAGGACAGAGTCCAGGCCCAGGCTCTTCAGCTTTGCAGCAGCAGCCTTGGTCTTGGGCGATTCCAGATCAAACGATTCGACAACGGCGATACGGTCTTCACGAGCCAGTTGCGACAAGATCGAACGGATCCCGGCGCGGTACATCTTCTTGTTGACCTTCTGGCTGAAGTTCTCTTCGGGCGAGTTCGGGAAAATCCGACCACCGCCACGCCACAGCGGCGACGAAGTCATACCAGCGCGTGCGCGGCCGGTACCCTTCTGGCGCCAGGGCTTCTTGGTCGAGTGCTTAACTTCGGCACGATCCTTCTGAGCGCGGTTGCCGGCACGGGCATTGGCTTGGAAAGCCACCACGATCTGATGAATCAGCGCTTCGTTAAAGTCACGGCCGAAGATCGTATCGGGCGCGCTGAACGTAGCAGCGGCCTGACCTTGGTCGTTCAGGAGCTTGAGATCCATTTACTTACGCTCCCTTCTTGGCCGGGGCCTTGATGGCCGGGCGCACGACGATGTCGGCGCCAGCGTGGCCGGGGACAGCGCCCTTGACCAGCAGCAGGCCGCGCTCAACGTCAACGCGAACGACGTCGAGGTTTTGAACGGTGCGGGTGACATCACCCAGGTGACCAGCCATCTTCTTACCCGGGAACACGCGGCCCGGATCTTGAGCTTGGCCAATCGAGCCCGGGACGCGGTGCGAACGGGAGTTACCGTGCGACGCGCGTTGCGAACCGAAGTGGTGACGCTTGATGGTACCGGCGAAGCCTTTACCAATGGTCGTGCCCGTCACGTCGACCTGTTGGCCGGCTTCGAACACGGATTCCACGGCGATCACGGAACCGGCTGCAAATTCAGCAGCGCGAGCGGGATCAAGGCGGAATTCTTTGAGGATGCTACCGGCTTCAGTGCCGGCTTTGGCGTAGTGGCCCGTTTGCGGCTGAGCCACACGCGAGGCACGACGAGTGCCATAAGCCACTTGGATCGCGGCGTAGCCGTCGGTTTCCAGCGACTTAACTTGGGTCACGCGGTTGTTAGACACGTCCAGCACGGTTACCGGGATGGATTCACCTTCCTCGGTAAAAATGCGGGTCATGCCGACCTTGCGACCCACCAGCCCCAGCCGGTGAGCGGCGGGCGTGGGTGTCGAATTCGACATCGTTTTCTCCATTCCTGACTGCGATTGGTCAGGGCTAATCAGGCAAAAGGTAACGGCCTTTGCCCTACGACTATGTTCAACCTGGTTGGTTTTGCCTTAGAGGTGCCTTTGCCTTGCAGCAAAGATTCAAGCCAATCCGCCCATAGTTAGACTCGCCACAAAATGGCAAGCTTGGCATATTAGCATGATTTTTTTAGGTGGCACAAGCACTTAGCCGGCTTTGGACAGGGGAAAGTGGGCTGTTTTGCCACACCTCAAACAGGAAGAATCGGTTGCCGAAACCGTTCCCGATTGGGTGCCCGACGGGCCGCCCCGCGAACTGGGCGCCCATGGGACAGTGAGTGGCCGCTTACCGGGCAACGGCACGCGCCTCCGAGCCAACGAATCACGCCACTTTCCCGGCCCTGCCCGACTCGTGCCAGGGGATCAGCACCTTGCGAAGCGAACCCACCGCGAAGTAAAGCACAAAGCCGATCATCGCCAGCAGCAGTACTACGGCAAATAGCGTGTCGACCTCCATGTCCTGCAACTTGACGGTGGCCAGGTAACCCAGCCCGCGCGAGCCGGCCACAAACTCCGACACCACCGCGCCGATGATGGACAACACGATCGCCATTTCCATACCCGTCAATATATAGGGCAGCGACGCCGGTATCACCAACAGGCGGAAACGTTTGCGGCCGGTCGCGCTGCCCACCTGAAAGACCTCGACCAAGTCGGTGTCGACCGATTTCGCCCCCAGGTAGCTATTGGCAAACACGGGAAAGAACGCCAGCAGCGCCGAGATCACGATCTTGGATTCGATGCCAAAGCCGAACCAGAGGATAAAAAGCGGGATAAGCGCGACCTTGGGTGTCAGTTGCAAGGCGACGACGAACGGCTTGAAGATCGTATCCAGCAGTTCGACCCTGCCCAGCACCTGGCCGATAAACGTACCCAACACCACCGCGATCACGAACCCGCCCAGACACTCGACCAGCGTCGTGTAGATGTGGAAATAGGTATCAGGCCGCCGCATCAACTGCACCAGCGCGGCCAGCACGTTCTCGGGCGGAGGCAGCACCAGCGGCGACACGTCAAAAAGCGTCACATAGCTTTTCCACAGGACAAAGAACACCAGCACGGAACCGAGTTGAATGGCGATGCGTGTCATTCAGATCTCCAGGTGTTTGCGCAGTTCGGCGCACAGCCGCGCGTATTCGGGGTGTTCGCGCAGCTTGGTACGCGGACGCGGCAGATCCACGCGGATCTGCGCAGCCACACGGCCCGGACGGGCGGACATGACGATGACGCGGTCGGCCAGATGTACGGCCTCGCTGATCGAGTGAGTAATCAGGAACGCCGCAAAGCGCTCGCGCATCCAGATGCGTTCGGCGTCCGCAATGATCTGCTCGCGGGTCAGTGCATCCAACGCACCGAAGGGTTCATCCAGCAACAGCAACTCGGGGTTTGAGAACAGCGCCCGCGCGAAGGACGCGCGCTGGCGCATGCCGCCCGATAGCTCCGACGGATTGCGCTTTTCGAATCCGCCAAGGCCCACCATGGCGCACAACTGGCGAGCGCGTTCCAAGTCTGCGCGCGTAGCCCCCGTAGTCATCAGCTTGGGCAGTGCCACGTTCTGCTCGATATTCAGCCATGGCAGCAGACGATGTTCTTGAAACGCGACGCCAAAGCGAACCGGGTTGGAAGCACCCCGCCCCGGCCAGGCGATCTGGCCTTCGCTGGGCGACTCCAGGCCACACAGCAGCCGCAGCAAGGTGGACTTGCCGCAGCCTGACGGCCCGATGATGGCCACGAATTCGCCCGGCGCGATATGTTGGTTCACCCCTTGCAAGGCGATGGTCACGCCCGAGTCGGTCTTGAATTTCTTGGTGACGTCGATAAAGCGGACGATCGCCGTGCCCGCATCCACCGCCGGCGCTATGGATAGGGCTTCAGGCAACAGCGCTCTCCCAGATGTCGTTGGTATAGAGCTTGCGATCGGTCGTGCGCATCAGGCCGGCGTCCAACAGCAGTTTGCTGCCTTCCTGCCATTGCTTGGGATCGTTGCGCACCGCCTGTTCCGCGCCATGGCTCAGCCAAAGTTCGCGGTTGCCGCGCAGGTCTTGCAGTGCGATATCGGTCTTATCGATACCTGGGATATCGAACGCGTCGCCCATCAGCGCGATGGCTTGCATCAAGGCTGCGTCATCCATCGTGGCCAGTTCCCTCACGGCTTGCACCACGCCACGGGTGAAGGCGACATAGGCGTCACGGTTTGCCGCCAGTTCGCTTTCGCGCGCCACATAGACCTGGCCGGGGGGG
>NZ_JBLVOL010000048.1:119205-124374 GCF_053543755.1 Achromobacter semiaridum
GGCGGCGTGCATGACCGAGATCGCCAGCTTTTGCGCCCGCAAGCGCGACACCGTGCTGGTATTGCCGAAGAAGGCATGCACGCGGCCTGCCTCGATCATCGCGAACGATGCGGGGCCATCGGCGACCCGTTCGCGGCGCACCGATGTCGGGTCGACGCCCGCGTGCACCAGCATCAGGTTCAAGGTGGCTTCCATCGAGCCCCCAAACGAGGCCAGTCCGACGATCTTGCCGGCCAACTCGCCAGCGTCCGCGATCGGCGCGCGCTCGGCGGACACCACGACGAACGGCGAAATCTGGGCGATGGTGCCGAACGCGACGACGTCGGAGTTGCCTTGCGCGCGAGCGGACATATAGTTGGCGGCGCCCGTGCGGCCGGCGTTGACCTGGCCCGCAGCGGCCAGTTGCACGACTTGCGCCGCGCCGCGGCCAACCTCCACGCGCAGGTCCAGGCTTTGCGCCTTGAACTTGCCGGACGCTGATGCATACAGCACGGGCGCAAAGGCCAAGGACAACGTGAACGGCGTCAGGAACGTAAACTTGCCGCCCGGTGCGGCGCGCACTACACCCGCCGCGGGCAACATCAGGGCGCCCGCCATGCCGGCGGCCGCCCCCAGGAAAGATCTGCGGTTCATCAAGGGTCTCCAAACGGGGACTTCATCCAGGGGCTAAATTCGGGGAGGCCGAATACGGCAGATGCTGCTAGGACACGCGCATCACGCCTTCGCCGCCGCCGCGGCGCGTTTGCGCTCCACCTTGGCGATGGCGATCGGATGGTCGGCGGGATAGTCAGGCAAGTCCGGGCGGTTCGCGCCGAGCATCACGCACATCAGCGCCTCTTCCTGGCCTTCGTTACGCAGGCCTCGATAGATGCCCGGCGGTACCGAGATCACATCGCGTTCGCTCAGTTCGGTCTCGAAGGTCTCGCCCTGGTATTCCAGGAACAAACGGATGTTGTGGCCGCGCAGGATGAAGAAGGCCTCTTCGACATCCGGGTGTACGTGCATGGGACCCTCACAACCGGCCGGCAGCACCATGGTGGAGAACGTGAAGTGCTCTGCCGGAATCGAGTTCTGGTCCTCCCGCACGCCGGCTGCGCCGGTGCCGATGTAGCGCGTTTGCGCACGACGATAGACGGGGTCGACTTCGGCCTGCCAGCCCAACGCGCTCCAGTCGTAAGTACGCGTCGCACGGCGGGCGACCCGAGTTTCCATCCATTCGCCCAGCGTCTTGTCCTTAGGACGTTTCCAACTGGCGAACTGGGGATGCTCCTGATCGGGAACGGGGGTCTCTTCGGTGTGGGTTACAGCATTCATGGCGTTTCCTTTTTAGTCGCGTTCGGCCAGGCCATTCCTGGCGGAAACGACGGGGGTTGCGATCAGAACGAGCGCTGGATGCCGGCGCCGAACTGGCGGCGGCTGATGTCGTCGCCAGCGGTGGGGTCGCGCACGTCGGTGTTGTTGAAGAGCATGTCCAGGTTCTTGCCGCAGCCGCCTCGACACCGGCGGCCGATGTTTTATGGATGAGACACAGATTTACTGGTGAGACGAACGAAGTATAATAGTGCGGCATCCCAAACCATTACCGGGGATTACCCGTATGCGCTCTGCATTCGCTTCTTCCGCGTCGCCAGTGGGGCTCGGCCTGCTGCCCGACCCCACGCGCGCCTTGTCCGCCCGACTTGAAGACCTGGATAAAGGCTTCCCTTTGCACCAGATGCCCCTGGGGTTCGGCACTCTTGCCTACCGAATCGCGGGTGCCGGCCCCACCGTGGTTTTGCTGCACGGGATCGGGTCCGCCGCCGGCTGCTGGCTGGATGTCGCGCTGACGTTGCGCGACCGATTCCGCATCCTGGCCTGGAATGCGCCGGGCTATGCCGGATCCACGCCGCTGCGCCAAGCGCATCCGTCGGCCGACGATTACGCCGCCGCCTTACATCAGTTGCTGGCACACACGGGCGTGTCGGAATGCGTGATGGTCGGCCATTCCCTTGGTGCCATCGTGGCGGGCGCTTATGCGGCACGCGACAGGCGGGCGGAGGTTCAGCGGTTAGTGCTGCTCAGTCCGGCACAGGGGTATGCAAGCCATGACGCGGCACGGCGCGAGGCCGTACGCACGCGCCGCTTGACCTTATTGGAGACAGAAGGCATCGACGGCATCGCCGCGCAAAGGGCTTCTGCACTGCTATCGAATGCGGCGACGCCCGCCATGCAGGAATGGGCGAGTTGGAACATGCGCCAGATCTCGCCGGCCGGTTACCGCCAAGCGGTCAGCCTTCTGTGCGATAGCGACCTCTTGTCCCGCCCCGCACCCGCCATGCCGGTGGACGTGCGGGTAGGCAACCACGACGTCATCACGCCCGCCGCTCACGGCCAAGCCGTCGCACCAGCGTGGAACGCTTCGTTTGCACTGATCGACGGTGCAGGCCACGCCTGCCATATCCAGTGCCCAGCACAAGTTGCCGAGATCGTGTGCCGGGCGCTCCCGAACCGGCGGGCCGGTTGAACCCACCCTAGGCCCCGAGCAACCGACGATCGACGGAGCCTGCGTCATGCATGCGGTATGCGACGCTGCGGATGAACTATCCACCTCATTCGATTATGTGCCCGCATAGACCGGGCGCAACGTCGCCGTTGGAAGAACCCGAACCTGAACCCGTACCAATTCAAGGACGTACCGATGTTGAAGATAGCCATGGTGGGCTGCGGCGCAATCGGCGTTGCCGCGCTGGAGTTGCTTGCCTGCCGGACTGACTTGGTGGTGACCACGGTGCTTGTGCGCGCGCCGCACCGGGCCGATGCGCGCCAGCGTATCCAGCCTTGGGCGCGGCGAGCCACCATTCACGCCAGCCTAGACGAGGCGCCTACGCGGCCGGACTTGCTTGTGGAATGCGCCGGACACGGCGCCATCGTCGAGCATGTGCTGCCCGCCCTGCGGGCCGGGATTCCGTGCGTGATCGCGTCAGTGGGCGCCTTGGCGGCGCCCGGGCTCATTGAAGAGTTGGAGCAGGCCGCGCGGGCCGGTCAGACGCGCGTGCAACTGCTGTCCGGGGCCATCGGCGCCATTGATGCGCTGGCTGCGGCACGGCACGGGGGTCTGGACGAGGTCGTGTACACCGGCCGCAAACCACCGCTTGCCTGGAGCGGCACGCCAGCGGCTCAGCAGTTCGATCTGACGTCCTTGGCCCAAAGCCCCACGGTCATTTTCGAAGGCAGCGCACGTGAAGCCGCATCCGCGTACCCAAAAAACGCGAACGTGGCAGCCACGCTCGCACTGGCGGGACTTGGTCTGGACCATACGCGTGTGCGGCTGTGGGCGGATCCCGGGGTACAAGACAACGTGCACCACGTTCACGCCAGAGGCGCGTTCGGGGAGTTTGAGTTGACGATGCGCGGCAAGCCCTTGGCCGCGAACCCCAAGACCTCGTCGTTGACGGTCTACAGTTTGGTCCGGGCCATCTGCAATGCCGTAGAGCCGCTGGTGATCTGATCACGCAGCAGCAAACACCGCCGCAAAACAAAATGGCCGCATTCCCTTGGGAACACGGCCATTCTTTACGAGCCTACCGGCGAAGGTAGCAGGCCCGAATCGCCTTACTGCAGCGCGATTTCGACGTCAACGCCGGCCGGCAGGTCCAGACGCATCAGAGCGTCAACGGTCTTGTCGGTGGGATCAACGATGTCCATCAGGCGCTGGTGCGTACGGATTTCGAACTGGTCGCGCGACGTCTTGTTGACGTGCGGCGAACGCAGAACGTCGTAGCGACGGATACGCGTGGGCAGCGGCACCGGGCCGCGGACGACGGCGCCGGTACGCTTGGCGGTGTCGACGATTTCAGCGGCCGATTGATCGATCAGCTTGTAATCGAATGCTTTCAAGCGGATACGGATCTTTTGGTTTTTCATGGCGTTTCCTAAAGAACGAGAGGCGAAGGCGACGAGGCGCCCTCGCTGGTTGTTTGCTGCTTAAGTGATCCGAATTACTTCAGGATCTTGGCGACGACGCCGGCGCCGACGGTACGACCGCCTTCACGGATAGCGAAACGCAGGCCTTCTTCCATGGCGATGGGAGCCAACAGCTTGACCGTCATGGCCACGTTGTCGCCCGGCAGAACCATTTCCTTGTCGGCCGGCAGCTCGATCGTGCCCGTCACGTCCGTCGTGCGGAAGTAGAACTGGGGACGATAGCCCTGGAAGAACGGAGTGTGACGGCCGCCTTCTTCCTTGGACAGGATGTACACCTCGGACGTGAAGTCCGTGTGCGGGGTGATCGAGCCCGGCTTGGCCAACACTTGGCCGCGCTGGACGTCTTCACGCTTGGTGCCGCGCAGCAAAATGCCCACGTTGTCGCCGGCTTGACCTTGGTCCAGCAGCTTGCGGAACATTTCAACGCCCGTGCAAGTCGTCTTGACCGTCGGCACCAGGCCCACGATTTCGATTTCTTCGCCGACCTTGACGATGCCGCGTTCGATACGGCCCGTCACCACCGTGCCACGACCCGAGATCGAGAACACGTCTTCAACCGGCATCAGGAACGTGCCGTCCACGGCGCGCTCAGGCGTCGGGATGTACGAATCCAGTGCAGCGGCCAAAGCCATGATGGCTTGCTCGCCCAGCTCGCCCTTGTCGCCTTCCAGCGCCAGCTTGGCCGAACCCTTGACGATCGGGGTGTCATCACCCGGGAAGTCGTACTTGGACAGCAGTTCGCGAACTTCCATTTCCACCAGCTCGAGCAGCTCGGCGTCGTCAACCATGTCAGCCTTGTTCAGGAAGACGATGATGTACGGCACGCCAACCTGGCGGCTCAGCAGAATGTGTTCGCGCGTTTGCGGCATCGGGCCGTCAGCGGCCGACACAACCAGAATCGCGCCGTCCATTTGCGCCGCGCCCGTGATCATGTTCTTCACATAGTCAGCGTGGCCCGGGCAGTCAACGTGAGCGTAGTGACGCGCTTCGGTTTCGTACTCGACGTGGGCGGTGTTGATCGTGATGCCGCGAGCCTTTTCTTCAGGAGTCGCATCGATCTGGTCGTAGCCCTTGGCTTCGCCACCGAACTTGTTCGACAGAACGGTCGTGATAGCTGCCGTCAACGTCGTTTTGCCGTGGTCAACGTGACCAATCGTACCCACGTTCACGTGCGGCTTGGTACGTTCAAACTTGCCTTTTGCCATG
>NZ_JBLVOL010000049.1:0-13601 GCF_053543755.1 Achromobacter semiaridum
GCGCCTCGCCAAAGGGCGCGCCGCCAAAGGGCGCCTCGCCAAAGGGCGCGCCGCCAAAGGGCGCTGCGGCGTTGAATGCGATCCCGGTGTATGCGTCCGCCGCGTCAGTGACGGTGGGGTTGTCGCATCACCACCTACATCACCATCACCATCATCATGACGACTGCGGTTGCGGACATGCGCATGTGCCGGCGCCCGAGCAGGTGGCGGGCAGCTTGAGCTGGCGTCGTGCCGCGTCGGCGATTCTTGCCGTGGGCTTGCGACCGTGCAGTGGTGCGTTGATCGTGCTGGTGTTCGCGTTGTCGCAAGGCTTTTTCATGGCCGGCGTGGCGTCGGCGCTGGCCATGGGCGCAGGCACGGGGTTGACCGTGGCGGCGCTGGCCTGCCTGGCGGTGGCCGCCGGCGGGGTGGCCACGCGCGTTGGCCAGCGCTTGTCCAGCAAGGGCGCGGCGCGGTTGCGCTACAGCGTAGAGGCACTGGCCGCGACGGCGGTGTTGTTATTGGGTGTCATGCTGCTGGGCGGCATGTTGGCGGGCGGCGGGTAAGCCCCGCCCGTTCAGGATTTGCGGCCCGCGCGCGGATGCGCCTGGTCGTAGGCCTTGGCCAGGTGCTGGAAATCCAGGCGGGTATAGACCTGCGTGGTCGAGATATTGGCGTGGCCCAGCATTTCCTGCACGGCCCGCAAGTCTTGCGCCGATTGCAGCACATGGCTGGCGAAACTGTGGCGTAGCACGTGCGGATGCACATGCGTGGGCAGGCCCGCTGTTTGGGCGATCTGCGCCAGTTGCAGCTGCACGACCCGCGGCGAAATGCGCTTGCCGCGCGCGCCCAGGAACAAGGCGCAGGCGTCCTGAATAAGCGGGTGGGGGGGCGACAGCTGCGGGCGCGCGGCAATCCATTTCTGCAAGGCGGCAATCGCTGCCTGCCCCACCGGCACCGCGCGGCGCTTGCCGCCTTTGCCCAGCACTTCGACCTCGGCTTCTTCCAGCTTCAACCAACCGGCGGATTCGTAATCGGGGGTGCGCGTGTAGCGCAAGTCCAGGCCGACCAGTTCCGACAAGCGCAGCCCGCTGGAATACAGCAGTTCAAGCATGGCCTGGTCGCGCAGCGCGACGGGCTCGTTGGCCACTTTGGCGGGCGCGCGGTCCAGCAGGGCCTGGGTCTGTTCCACGGACAAGGCCTTGGGCAGGCCACGCGGCGCTTTGGGCGCGCGCACCCCGGCCACAGGGTTTCCGGCCAGGTCGGCGGCGGGTGCCCACCATTGGTAGAAGCCGCGCCAGGCGGCCAGCGTGCGCGCCAGGCTGCGTGGCCCGCGGCCCTGAGCATGCAGGCGTGCGACGAATTGGCGAATATGGCCGTTGGCGATCTTGTCCAGCGGCAGGCCGGCGCGGTCGGCCAGTTGGTGCAGAAAGTGCAGCTCACGCTGATAGCCGCTCAGCGTGTGCGGCGAATAGCGGCGGTTGGTTTCCAGATGGCGCAACCACGCGCGCATCGGTTCGGGCAGCGCGGGGTCGCCGGCGTCGGGCTGCGAGGGACCGGCCGTGGTCCGTGCTTCGTCGGGCGGGGGCACGGTGCCGACGGTGGACCGTTTGCTGTCGGACGCAGGCGCAGCATCGGGGCCGTCCTGGGCACTGCCGGGCGGGGGCGCGTTGTGCAAGTTCTGGTCCATGTCCGCCCGCCGTCGCGTTGCGCTAGGCCTTGGGCGAGGCCGGATTCAGCCGGTGCAGCGCGGCCGATGCCAGTTGCCCGACGGATTCCAGAAACGCCGTGCCCATCTCGGGCGTGAAGCGTTCCGGGTCATCGGACCCCAGCACCAACAGGCCCACGGCCGGGCCGTCGGCTTCCAGGCGCAACGGCACCAGCGCCAGCGACTTGGGCTTGCTGTCCAGCCAGCCCACCGCTTCGAAACCGGTGTCGGTGCCGCAGTACGGCGTCTTCAGGCTGTCGGTGAACGTGCGCACATCTTGCGAAACGGGCTCGCCATAACCGGTGGGGGCCAACTCGGACAAATCCCACAGGCGCAGCGCCACGTGGTTCAGGTCGAATTGTTCGGCCAGACCCAACGCGATCTCGCCGGGCACGCGCTGCGCGTCGTTTTCAGACAGCAGGCGGCTGCACCATTTGGCCACATGCGTGCCGATGCTTTCGTTGGCGGTGGCGTTGCGCACCAGTTCGTTCAAGCGCCATTCCAGTTCGCGGTTGCGTTCCCGCAGGGTCAGGATCTGGCGTTCGCCCAGCGAGATGGCGCGCGAGCCATGCGGGTGCGGCACCTGCATGGTGGCGAACACGTCGGCGTGTTCGTCAAAGAAGCCGGGGTGGTCTTGCAGGAAGGCGGCGATGTCTTGGGCGGTGAAAGCGGTATCAGTCATAGGGTTAGCGGTTCAGCGCCATGGAGAAGACGAGCTTGTCGATGTCGACTTGCCCCGTGAACACGGATTCGGCCGGGCCCGTCATGCGCAGTTGGTCGCCATTCCAGGCAACGGTCAGCACGCCGCCGCGCGTTTGCACGCGCACCGGCGATTCCAGCAGGCCACGGCGGATGCCGGCTGCCACGGCGGCGCAGGCGCCCGTGCCACAGGCCAGCGTTTCGCCCGCGCCGCGCTCGAAAACGCGCAGGCGGACGTTGTGGCGGTCCATGACTTGCAGAAAGCCCGCATTCACGCGGCGGGCAAAGCGCGGGTGGGTTTCGATCAGGGGGCCTTGAATGGAAACGGGCGCGGTGTCCACGTTATCCACCACCTGAACCGCATGCGGGTTCGAGATGGCCACGGCCGACAGCCACACCTTGTTGGCAACGCCGGTGGGGGCGTCCAGCTCAAGCTCCCAAAGGGTGTCTTCGCCTTCGCGCATCGAAGGCAGGCCGGCTGTGTCGAAGGGCAGGGCCTCGGGGTCGAAACGGGTGCTGCCCATATCGACCGTGACTTGTTCGTCGTCGCCTTCGTCAAGCACCAGGATGCCGGTGGCGATTTCCGCGCGCAGCGGGTTGCGGTCGGACAGCCCTTGTTCGTGCACAAAGCGCACAAAACAGCGCGCGCCGTTGCCGCAGTGTTCGACTTCGCTGCCGTCGGAATTGAAAATGCGATAGCGGAAATCCGCGTCGGGGCGTGTGGCCCGCTCGACCAGCAGGATCTGGTCGGCGCCGATGCCGAAGTGCCGATCGCCCAGCGCTCGGGCGCGCTCGGGCGTCATTTCGATGGTCTGGCGGACCCCGTCGAGCACGACAAAGTCGTTGCCCGCGCCATGCATTTTGGTGAAGTTCCAGTTCATCGGGCGATTATCGCCCATTATTGGGGCGCGGACAGCCGGCCGCGATCAATAGAACTTTGCCTCGCCGGGCGGACGGGTCTTGAAGCGGCGGTGGACCCAGTAGTACTGGCTGGGGCAGCGGCGCACCCAGGATTCCAGCTCCCGGTTCAGCCGGGCGGTGGCGTCTTCCAGGGTTGCGTCGCCCGGAAAATCCGCCAGGGCGGGCAGCACGTCCACATGGTAGCGGCCGGTCTCGGGGTTCCAGAAGCCCACGATAGGCAGCACCGCCGCGTTCCATTTCTGGGCCAGTTGCGCGGTGGCCAGCAGCGTGGCGGCCTGCACGCCGAAGAACGGCACGAATACGGCCCCTTGGCGGCCGAAGTCCATGTCGGGCAGGTAGTAGACGGGACGCGGCGCGCGCAGGTGGCGGATCAGGTCGCGTACGCCGTCCTTGCGGCTGACCAGAAAAACCTCGTTGAAGCGCGCCCGCCCGGCAGCCACGACCGCATCGATGTGCGGATCGCTTTGCGGGGTGTACATGGTGGCGGCGCTGGGCACTTCCATGGTCAGGCGGGTGGCGGCGGCATCCAGCGCAATGAAATGCGGCGCCAGCAATATCACCGAACGGCCTTGCGCGATCAGTTCGTTGATGCGCTCGGCCCCGCTTTGCGTGACCATGTCCTTGATGGCCTCGGGCGTGCCGTACCACAGCACGCCGCGATCGACGATGGATTGCGCCAGCGCCCGGAAGTGTTCCGCCACCCATTGCTCGCGCACCGACTCGGGCTGATCGGGAAAGCACAATTCCAGATTGCGCCGCACGATGCGCGCCCGGGATTTGGCCAGCCGTGGTGCCAGCCAGCCCAGCACGGCACCGATGCGCAAGCGCGTCGACGGCTTGATGCGGCCGAACCATTTCAACAGGGAAACCAGCGTACGCGTCTTTGAATCTTTCATCGTGTCGGGGGTGGACCGGGCGGCGGAAACCAGAAAACGTCAGCGAGCCGACGGGGCGGCGTCGGGCGCCGGCGGCGCGCCGCGCGGGGTCTTGTAGCGGTTATAGCTCCAGAGGTATTGCTGGGGACAGCGCCGGATCAGAGTTTCCATCGCGGCGTTGATCAACGCCGCCTGCGCCGTGGGATCGGCCGGCAGCGGCTCGGGCACGCGCACATAGTGGATGCGCCAGCCCCGGCCGTGGGGCAGGCGTTCGCCCGCCGTCAGGATGATGGGGACGTTGGTCTGCGTGGCCAGTTTGCTGGGCAGCGTCATCGTGTAGGCCAGGCGGCCGAAGAACGGCGCCCACACCCCGTCGCCCACGCTGGGCGCCTGGTCAGGCAGCATGCCCACCGATTCACCGCGCCGCAGCGCCCGCACGAATTCCCGCACGCCCTGCATGGTGGCCGGCACGGCGTTGACGGCGGAACTGTTGCGCGCGGTCTCCAGCAGCGGGGCCAGCACGTCTTTGCGCGGGGGGCGGAACATCACCGTCATGGGCATCTGGCGGGCCAGATAGCGGGCGGTGATTTCGAAGCAGCCCAGGTGCGGGGTCAGGAACAAGATGCCGCGCCCCTCGGCGCGTGCCGTGTCCACCACGGCGTTGTCGTCGGAAACCACCTGCGCCAGGCTTTGCTCGTTCTTGAACCACACGCGGGGGTTTTCAAGAATCATGGCGCCGGTTTCGGCCGCGGCACGGCGCGCGAAGGCCGCGCCGGGGTAGCCGGCCTGAGCGGCATTGGCCTGAAGGCGGCGTCGATACTTGCCGGGCCAGGCGTACACGGCCAGCCCCGCCGCGCGCCCAAGGGCGTGCGCAACCGGTAGCGGCAAGGCGGCAAAGAGTCGGAACAGGGCGAGCAGCATTCAGCAAATAGGAAAGGTCGGGCAGGGTTATGCCGGTATTCGGGAATATGTTTACACCCCCGCCGCGAGCATAAGAACGGCATTTTCGCTTAAAATCCGCTCAGTCGCCGAGTTAACCGACAACTTGCGGGGCGACGGCAAGGGTGCAGCGCATGGCGCGCCCTTTGCCAAATCCGCTAAAGCGTCGCGCCCAGATAGCGTATTTCATGCGGTCCGGGGTGCAACGCGCCTCATGAACCTATGCGCCGGCAACGCCGGACACCAAGGACGCATCTGTGGCCAATAACGATTTTCTCTTCACTTCCGAATCCGTCTCCGAAGGGCATCCCGACAAGGTTGCCGACCAGATTTCCGATTCGATCCTGGACGCCATCTTCACGCAAGACCCGAATGCGCGTGTCGCAGCCGAAACGCTGTGCAACACGGGCCTGGTCGTGCTGGCCGGTGAAATCACCACCACCGCCAACGTGGATTACATCCAGGTCGCCCGGGACACCATCCGCCGCATTGGATACGACAACACCGAATACGGTATCGACTACAAGGGTTGCGCCGTGCTGGTTGCTTACGACAAGCAATCGCCCGACATCGCCCAGGGCGTGGACCGAAGCTCGGAAGACTATCTGAACCAAGGCGCGGGCGACCAGGGCCTGATGTTCGGCTATGCCTGCGACGAAACGCCTGACCTGATGCCGGCTCCGATCTGGTACGCGCACCGGCTGGTGCAGCGCCAGAGCGAACTGCGCAAGGACGGCCGCCTGCCGTGGCTGCGCCCGGACGCCAAGTCGCAGGTCACGTTCCGCTATATCGACGGCCGCCCGGCGGAAGTCGATACCGTGGTGCTGTCCACGCAGCACGCGCCGGAAGTCACGCAAGAAACCATCCGCGAAGCGGTGATCGAAGACATCATCAAGCCCAGCTTCCCCGAAGGCCTGATCACGCCGCAAACCAAGTTCCTGGTCAACCCGACCGGCCGCTTCGTCATCGGCGGCCCGCAAGGCGATTGCGGCCTGACCGGCCGCAAGATCATCGTCGACACCTACGGCGGCGCATGCCCGCACGGTGGCGGCGCGTTCTCGGGCAAGGATCCGTCCAAGGTGGACCGTTCGGCTGCTTACGCGGCCCGCTACGTGGCCAAGAACATCGTGGCCGCCGGCCTGGCGCGCCAGTGCCAGGTGCAGGTCAGCTACGCCATCGGCGTGGCCGAACCGATCAACATCACGGTGTACACCGAAGGCACGGGCGTCATCCCCGACGACCAGATCGCCAAGCTGGTGCGCGAACACTTCGACCTGCGTCCCAAGGGCATCGTCAACATGCTGGATCTGCTGCGTCCGATCTACGCGAAGACCGCCGCGTACGGCCACTTCGGCCGTTCCGAGCCGGAATTCTCGTGGGAAGCCACGGACAAGGTTCAGGAACTGAAGAAGGCGCTGTAAGCGACGGCAGCCGGTCGGCTTCTCTGTCGGCCGCGCCTGATTGGCTGCTTTATCAGCCGCCTTTTATCTGCCTCCTTTGGCGACCCGGGCTTCACCGCCCGGCCCTGAACGAAAAATGCCCCCGCCCGGAATCCCGGCGGGGCATTTTTTTGCATTGCTGCATTGCTGCATTGCGCAGCGTTGCACCCGCGGCCCGTGGTCCTACAACCCCCACGCCGACAGGTCCGGCGTGCGCCGCGTCGGCGCCAGCACAGGCTCCAGCACCGCCGCGCAGTCCAGCAAGGCGGCATCGCCACCGGCGGGGGCCAGCAGCTGCACGGCCATCGGCATGCCTTCAGGGTCCGCGCCTGCCGGCAGCGCGATGGCGGCCGCGCCCAGGAAGTTGGCGGGGCGCAGCAGCTTGCCCAAGCCCACGTGGCGTACGTCTTCGGCGTCCAGCGCTTGCGCCGCCTGATCGCACGCGGGCATCAACAGCCCGTCCAGCCCCTGCATGGCGGCGGCGAAGGCGGCCATGTCGGCCTGGCGCCGGGTCAGCGCGGCTTCGTAGTCCGCCCGCGTAATGCGCCCGCCCGCTGCGATGCGCGCCCGCACCACGTCCCACAAGGGCGCGGCGGGGTTTTCGGCCAGCGCGCCGTAATAGGCATAGGCCTCGTACGCCAGCACCAGCGAGTTGTCATCGGCCATGCGCGCAAACGACAGCGTTGCGGGCGGATGCCAGGCGGTGGGCGCAAGGCCCGCTTGCGCCAGTCGCTCTTGGGCCCGATGCCACGCATCCAGGCCGGAATCCGACAGCGGCGTGGGCCACGCCTGCGGGGCCAGCACGGCGATGGCGGCGGACCGGCGTGGCGCGGGGTGGCGCAGCGCGGTCACGCAGGACGCGGGCAGCGCCAAGGTGGCTACGTCGTCTACATCGGGCCCGGCCAGCAATTGCGTCAGCAGGCGCGCGTCCGCCACGTTGCGGGCCAGCGGCCCCAACACGTCCAGCGTGTCCGACAGCGGCAGGCAGCCCGCGCGGCTGATCAGGCCGGAAGATGGCTTGAAGCCCACCACGCCGTTCAGCGCAGCCGGCGCGCGTACCGAACCGCCGGTGTCCCCGCCCAGCGCGATAGCCGTCAGCCCCGCCGCCATGGCCACGCCCGCGCCGCTGGACGAACCGCCCGGCGCGCGCGCAACCTTCGCGTCCCAAGGGTTGCGCGCCGTGCCTTGGGTGGGGTTTTGCCCCGACAGCCCGAACGCGAATTCCGTCATGCGCGTCTTGCCCAGAATCACCATGCCCTGGGCCGCCAGCTTGCGCACCGCCGTGGACGTTTCGCCGCTGATCACGCCGCGTCGCGCTTCTGATCCGCCCGTGGTCGGTATGCCTTGCCACTGCACGCTGTCTTTGACGGCCACCGGCACGCCATGCAAGGGCCCCAGCAGCAGGCCGGCGTCCCGCAAGCGATCCGCGGCGTCGGCCTGTGCCAACGCGCGTTCGGCGGTGACTTCGCTAAACGCGGCCAGCGGTGCGGCGCGTTCGATGCGGTCCAGGAAATGCGTGGCGACCTGGCGGGCGCTCAGTTCACCTTCGCGGATGGCGCGCGCCAGTTCGCGGGCGTCTCGAAAATGCAGGTCGGTGTGGTCTTGTGCGGGCATGGGTCTCTTTCAAAAAGGAAAAGCTCTCCGGTCCTGTCGGGACCGGAAAGCTGTTGCGTTTGCAGGGCGCGCGTTGCGGCTATTTCAGCGTCTGGCCCTTTGTTTCAGGCATGCGGATGAAGGTAATCAACGTGATCACGGCGCCGGCCAGCACGTAATAAAAGAACCAGCGTTCCATGCCACGGCTTTGCAACCAGGTCAGCAGGTAAGGCGTGGTGCCGCCCAACAACGCCACCACCAGGTTGTACGGCGTGCCGATGCCGACAGCGCGCACGCTGGTGGGAAATTGTTCCGACATGATGGCGGGTGCAATTGCGGTGTACATCGCGTACAGCACCAGGCCGAACAGTTCCACCGCCAGGATCGAGCCAAACGAGGGGCCCAGCGTCGTCATCAGCGGATAGAAGAACACCAGGTAGCCGGCCGCAAAGAAGATCAGCTGCGGCTTGCGGCCGATGCGGTCGGACAAAATGCCGAACAGCGGCTGCACCAGCATGAACACGATCAAGGCCACGGTATTGGCGGCGAACGCGGTCTTGGGGTCCGCGCCTACCTGGCGGATGGCATACGTGGGCACATAGGCCACGAAGATGTAGAACGCAAACGTGGTCAGCACCGAGAAGCCCACGATGCGCAGCACTTCACGCGGATGGTCGCGCAGCAGCGTGCGTAGCGGCTGCTTTTCGATGCCGGTCTTCTTGGCGTGCGAAAACGCCTCGGTTTCGGGTACCGAACGGCGTATCCACATGCCGGCCAGCCCACCGAAGGCGCCGATCAGGAACGGGATGCGCCAGCCCCACGAGGCCATGTCGGCCTTGGTCAGCGTGGACGTCAGGAGCCAGCCCACGGCGGACGCGGCCAGGATGCCCACGGCGGCGCTGAAAAAAACGAAGCTGGAATAGAAGCCGCGCTTTTCCGGCGGCGCCATTTCAGCCAGAAAGGTCGTGGCCGAGGCATACTCTCCGCCCAGCGACAAGCCTTGCAAAAGGCGCGCGGCGGTCAGCAGCAGCGGGGCAGCCAGGCCGATGGTGGCGTAGGTGGGGGTGATGGCAATGATGAGCGAACCGCCCGCCATCATCAGAATCGTCAGGCCCAGCGCGGCTTTGCGGCCATAGCGGTCGGAAAAGATGCCCAGCACCCAGCCACCCACCGGTCGCATGAAAAACCCCACGGCGAAGATGCCGAAGGTGGCAAGCAGCGCGGTGGTTTCATTGCCTTCGGGAAAAAACTGGCCCGAAAAAAAGATGGCGAACGACGCGTAGATGGTCCAATCGAACCATTCGACCGCATTGCCTACACTACCGGCCAGGATGGTGCGTGACCGGGATATGGGCGCGGCGGCGGGCGCGGCGCTTGCCCCTTGCTTGCTGCGCAAGGTCGCGGATGGGCTGCTCATGACGTCCTCAGAATAAGAATTTATTTTTGGTCAAAAAGACCGTTTAATTTTGTATTTTTATCAATGCGCGAACGTTAGATTAATGAATATAGTCACGTCAAGTAAGGGTAAGCCCCTAATGCCAGCGCTGGACGACACCGATCTGGCCTGCCTGATCGCGTTGCAGGCAGACCCCCGCGCGTCCTGGCGCGAGCTGGGCGCGGCCACCGGTATCGCCGAACGTACCGTGGCGCGCCGCATCCGCCGCCTGATGGACGCCGACGCGCTGCGCGTCATTGCCGAACCGGACCCGCTGGCCATGGGCCGGGGCGTGGTGTTGCATGCCTGGGTGCGCTGCCGATCCGGCCGCGTGCCCGAGGTGGCGGAACAGTTGGCGAGGCTGGACATCAGCCAGCTGGTCGTCACGCTGGCCGGCACGGCCGACTTGATGGCCGAACTGACCCTGGCCGATGCGGCGGATATGCCCGACGTGGTCACGCGCGTGCTGCCGTCGATCGACGGCGTTGAACATGTGGAAGCGCGGCTGGTGCTGCGGCCGTTTCGCCGTGCCGGGCAGTGGCGCATCCAGGCGCAACCGGACGCCGTGCCGGACGCGCCGCAGGCCCAGCCGCCCGCCGCGTTAAGCGATGCAGAGTCGCGCATGGTGGCGCATCTGATGCGCGACGGCCGCGCCAGCCTGGCTGAACTGGCCGAGCAGGCCGGCGTCAGCGAGCCCACCGCGCAGCGCCTGCTTCAGCATCTGGTCGAGCGCCGGGCACTGAGCTTTCGCGTCGAGGTCGAACCCGCGTTGGTCGGCTTTCCGGTTGAAGCGGTGATTTCGGTGCAGGTGCGGCCGCAAGCCGTCGACGCCATGGCGGCGCATCTGGCGCTGGACCCGCACACCCGCTGCCTGTTCGGCACCAGCGGGGCGTCGCAGTTGTTCTGGCACGTGCTGTGCCGCGACAGCCTGCATCTGTGGGAAGTGACGACACGCCGCCTGGGCGAACTGGACGGCGTGCTCAACAGCGAAGTCGGCGTGGTGATGCGGGCGCACAAGCGTTGCGGCATCGTGCGCGCGGGCGCGCGTCTGGCCAGCAACGGCGACGGCGGGGATTGAAGCGGCGCGCCGCGCTCGCCAGATTTACAGCCGCTGCCCGCCGGTGGCGTCGATGCGTTGCCCGGTGATCCAGCGCCCTTCGTCCGACGCCAGGAAGGCGACGATGTCGGCGATATCCTCGGGCTGACCCACGCGGCCCAGCGCCACGCTTTTGGCGATGACGCGACTGAGCTCCGGGTCGCGTGCACGCGGGTTCAAGTCCGTGCGGGTGGCGCCGGGCAGGACCGCGTTCACCGTAATGCCGCGCTCGCCCAACTGCTGGGCCAGCAGCAGGCTCAACGCTTCAAGCCCCGCCTTGGCAGGCGCATAGACGCTCATTTCCGGGTAGGCAGCCCGCGTGCCCATCGACGAAATATTGATGATGCGGCCGTTGTCGCGCAGGAACGGCAGGGTCTGCTGGATCAAAAAAAAGGGCGACTTCAGATTCACTTGCAGCAAGCGGTCGAAGTCTTGCGGCGTGACATCTGCAAGCAGCGCGCGCAGCCCCACGCCCGCATTGTTCACAAGAATGTCCAGCCCGTCCGTGCCATTGCGTTCCAGCAAGGTGCGGCGCAGATCGCGCGCCAGCGTTGCGGCCCCGTCCGCCTGGGACAGATCGGCTTGCAGCGTCCAGGCCTGACCGCCCTGGCGCTGGATCAGGCCGGCGACTTCAATCGCGGCGTCGCCCGCTGCGTGGTAGTGAACGGCAACATGCGCGCCGCGCCTGCCCAGCGCCAGCGCAATGGCGCGGCCGATGCCTCGGCTGGCGCCGGTGATGAGTGCTGTCTTGCCGATAAGACTGTCCGATGCTTGGCTCTGGCTCTGGCTCTGGCTCATGCGGCCTCCGTTTCGTAGCTTGTCCATGATTGGTGCGTTTCCAGCCGGCGCGCCTGCAACAGCAAGGCGTTGCGATCCACCTTGTTGGTGCCGGCCCACGGCAATTCGCTGACGAATCGGATGCGACGCGGGTGTTGGTAGGCGGGCCCATTGGCCAGGGCATGTTGCTTCAGGCCGTCGGCATCCAACGCGCTGCCGTCGCGGCGCACGACAAAGGCGACCGGGATCTGGCCGCGTTCTTCGTCGGCCAGCGGCACCACGCAGCTTTGGCGCACATCGGGATGCAACTCAAGCAGCTTTTCCACTTCAACCGGATAGATGTTCTCGCCGCCGCATACGAACATGTCGTCCGCGCGCCCGACAAAATAATAGAAACCGTCCGCGTCGCGGCGCATGACGTCGCCGCTGTAATACCAGCCGTCTTGCAGCACCTGCGCGCTTTTTTCAGGCAGGTTGTGATAGCCGGACAGCACGGCCGGGTTGTTCATCAGCAGCACGCCTTCATCGGCACTTGGGCCGTCCGCCAACCGCACTTGCGACGGGTCCAGGGGGTGCCCCACCGATAGCGGCGGCGTGGGCAGGCCGGCGGGATGCGGGCCGAACACGGCCGGTCCGGCTTCCGTGGTGCCGTAGCCATGCGTGATGGTGGCCTGCGGCAACGCTTCCTGTATGCGCTGATAAAGCGCAACGGTCATGGGCGCGGAACCCAGCATGACGCGCCCCAACGCCGACAAGTCGCGGTCACGCAGCAAGCCGGGCTCTTTGACCAGCCGCGCGAACATCGTCGGCACCGCTGTCAGCACGGTGATGCGATAGCGTTCCAGCGCGTCGGCATAGGCGCTGACGTCGAACGCGGGCTGGATCACCAGCAGGCTGTTGCCGGCGAACGCGCGCTTGGCCATGAACAGCCCATTCATGTGAAACAGGGGTTGTGCCAAAAGATAGCGCTCTTGACGATCGCGTCGCGGCGCGGCGCCCGAGGTGGCGGCAAGCGCCCATAACTGCCCCGCATGCGTCAGCGGCACGCCCTTCGGTTTGCCGGTGGAACCGGACGTGTAAAGCATCTGCGCCACGTCTTCGGAAGCGGGCGTGACGCTGGCAAAGTGCGCGGGCTGGATCTGCGCGGCAAAGCCCTCTGGCCCCGCGTCGTCGAAGTCCAGCACGGGCACGGTGTCCTCGAACGACGCGCGGCGGGCGCGATCAACAAAGGCCAGCGCGATGCCCGCGTCGCGGATCACGTAATCGATGTTCTCTTGCGTCTGCTTGATGTTGATCGGCACGGCCACGAAGCCGGCGCGCATGATGCCGAAATACGCAATCAGATATTCGGCGCGGTTCAACGCCGCGATGGCAATGCGCGAACCCGCCGGCAGCCCGCGTGCCGTCAGCCATGCGGCCACGCCGCCGGCGCGTTCGCGTATCTGCCCGTGCGAGTAATGGACGGGGGCATCGGGGATGCGCAGGTCTACGATGGCGGGCAGATCGGCGGGCACGCTCGGGTCCGTCAGGTCGCCCAGATTGTTCAGGGTATGCGTCATGAAAATGTTCCGGCGGTGGGGGCTTACTGCTTATGCAGCTTGGGGTTAAGCGCGTCGTTCAGGCCGTCGCCAACCAGGTTCAGCGACAGCACGGCAAGCATGATCGCCACGCCCGGCACGGCGCAGATGTACCAGGAAGATCGGATCAGGCTGCGGCCTTCGCCGACCAGCCGGCCCCAGCTTGCAATGTTGGGATCGCCCAGCCCCAGGAACGACACGACGGATTCATACAGAATGGCGCCCGCCACCACCAGCGACGACATGACGATGACGGGGGGCAGCGCGTTGGGCAGGATCTCGCCGGCCACGATGCGCAAGGGGTTCATGCCGACAGCGCGGCACGCCTGCACGAACTCACGCTCCTTGAATGACAGGAATTCGGCGCGCGTCAGCCGGGCAATGGGCGGCCAGGACACCAGCCCGACGGCCAGCGTGATGGCTTCGATATGCGGTCCCAGAATCGATACCACCGTCAGCACGAAGACCACGTTCGGAATGATCTGGAACAGCTCGGTGACGCGCATCAGCGCTTCGTCAACCCACCCGCCGAACCAGGCGGCCGCCCCGCCGATGCTCACGCC